>NZ_JAPVZO010000004.1:0-85471 GCF_041432445.1 Streptococcus sp. 27098_8_69
ATTAATCATTTCTTGTTTTAAATCAGGAGAATAGTAACGATTTTTTCCTTTTTTGACGAACTCTATTCCGTAACGATCAATCAATTTAATCATGTACCTAATATTAGAATTATAGCATATTGAATCTAGAACAGTACATTAGGGCTGCTAAAAATATTTCTAGAAATAAGTTTGATTTTCCTAATCGAATTGTTGATATCTTATTTGAATCTACTATAGTGTTTTCTATTTAATCTGCTACACAACAAAATTATAGCAGATTGAATCTAGAATAGTACATTAGGGCTGCTAAAAATATTTCTAGAAATAAGTTTGACTTTCCTAATCGAATTGTTTATATCTTATTTCAATCCACTATATTTATCCCAAATTTATTTGACAGCTTCTCTAAGCTATAGCCTTGTTTTCTAAGTTCATAGATCTGAACTTTATCATCATAAGTTAATTTCATAATAAAAATACCCCAAAAGTTAGATTTTTTCTGTCTAACTTTTGGGGTGCAGTTCATTTATACCTGATACAATGCGTTTTTTTGATTATAAAGACTTTTTGCCCTACCTTTTCTAGGCGTTTAGAACCTTGTCTAAAAATTCTTTAAGACGCGGGTGTTGTGGGTTATCAAAGATTTGGTCAGGTGTACCGTCCTCAAGGAATTCACCGTCTGCAGTAAAGATAACTCGATTGGCAACCTTGCGGGCGAATCCCATTTCGTGGGTTACGATGATCATAGTCATACCTTGTTCAGCCAATTCCTTCATAACGTTAAGAACGTCGCCGACCATCTCAGGGTCAAGGGCAGAAGTTGGTTCGTCAAAGAGCATGATATCAGGGTTCATGGCTAGACCACGAGCGATAGCCACACGCTGTTTTTGACCACCTGATAGGCTTTCAGGATTTGCATTAGCCTTATCAGCGAGTCCAACTTTTTCAAGAAGTTCCATTCCCAATTTTTCAGCTTCGGCCTTAGTCATCAACTTATGCTCTACTGGTGCGAAAGTGATATTTTCCAATACCGTCATATGTGGGAAAAGATTGAAGTGCTGGAACACCATTCCGACATTTTCACGAACGTGGTCCACGTTGGTTGCTTTATCCGTCAAATCATAACCATTAACCGTGATATGACCTTTTGTACCTTCCTCAAGGAGATTCAAGCTACGCAAGAAAGTTGATTTACCTGAACCAGAAGGTCCAATGATACAAACAACATCTCCTTCATAGAATTTTGCTGAGATTCCTTTAAGGACTTTGTTTTTACCATATTGTTTATGTAAATTATCGACATCGATTTTTAATTTAGCCATTATTGAATCCTCTTTTCTAAGCGTTTTGCAAGTCTAGTAAGAAGAGTGATAATCACAAGATAGAAGACTGCGAGAATTGCATACATTTTGAAACTTTGGTAGTTACGAGCAATGATAATCTTACCAGTCTGGAAGAGTTCGACCAAACCGATTGCAGATACAATAGTTGTATCTTTAAGAGCGATGACAAATTGGTTGACGAAGTTTGGAAGCATAAGTTTGGTTGCTTGTGGCAAGACAATCTTACGCATGGTTTTACTGTAAGAGATACCAAGGCTTCGACTAGCTTCCATTTGTCCAATAGGAACAGCCTTAATACCACCACGAACAATTTCAGCGATGTAGGCAGCTGAGTTTAGGGAGAGGGCGATTGTACCAGCGACAAAGTCATTGATTGGACTCTGTTGGCCTGTAAGAGATTCGATAAAGTTAGGAACTCCCCAGAAAATAAAGGCAGCAAGAATCATCAATGGAATACCACGAATCACATCGACAAAGATTTCTGAAATAAGACGAAGTGATTTATAAGGACTAACGCTAAACATACCAAAGATAATCCCGATAACAATCGCAATTGCAAAGGAAATCAAAGCTAGAGAAAGGGTAATTCCAAGTCCACTTAAGAGTTGTTTGTAGTTGTTTTTCAACAAGCCCAAGATAGTAGTTTCGTCAACAGTTGATGATTCACTTGTTGAATCAGTTGCAAGGTATTTATCAAGAATCTTTTGGAACTCACCACTTGCTTTAAGATTTGCAAGACCGTTGTTGAACATTTCAATCAATTCAGGATTGCTTCCCTTTTTGACTGCAAAAGCAGTTTCACCGATTGGAGTACCTTCGATTGGTGTTTTTAATTTTTGCCCTTGACTGATAGAGTATTTAAGAACTGGTTCGTCATCCATTACGGCGTCAATTGAACCTGTGTTCAAGCTGTCATACATAGATGAACCGTCTGCAAAGGTTTTAATTTTATAACCATATTTGCTTTGATTTTCAGTTAGGAAGGTTTGAGAAGCAGTACCGTTTTTTACACCAACGGTTTTACCATTCAAATCTTCATAAGAAGAGATGGTACTTGATTCCTTAACTCCAAGAATAGTATTAGCTGTATAGTAAGAATCAGAGAAATCAAAGGTTTCTTTACGAGCGTCTGTAACAGACATACCAGCAATCATACCATCAGCTTGACCAGATTGGACCGCGTTAATAGCAGCGTCAAAACCTGGGTTGGTGATTTCAATTTCAAAACCTTGGTCTTCGGCAATAGCCTTGATCAAGTCCATATCAATACCAGTGTACTGGTTGCTTGAGTTTTGGAAAACGAATGGTGCAAATGAAGAATCACTTGCGATAACGTATTTTGATTTGACTGGAGTAGCTTTTTGTCCTGCGCTTGTAGTAGAAGTGAGAGAAGTCACTTGTGAACTAGTTTTAGAGGAACTTGTCCATTTATTGATAATTTTGTCCAAGCTACCATCTTTTTTCATCTGAGCCAAAGCTTCGTTAAATTCTGTAACCAGGTATTCGTACTTGCTACCTTTTTTAACTCCAAAAGCAAAGCTTCCAACGGCTTCTCCGTCCATGTTGATACTGAGATCTTGCCCTTGGTTAATAGCGTACTCGATGACTGGTTTGTCATCCATGATGGCATTTACAGCCCCTGTACTGAGACTGTTATTCATCAAATCACCAGTATCAAAGGTTTTGATAGTGAAACCATATTTATCTTTGATGCTTTCTAGGAAACGTTGTGCGGCAGTACCGTTTTTAACACCAACAGTTTTACCACTGAGTTCTTCATACTTAGTGATTTTGTTAGACTTAGTCGTTGCGATGACAACTTTTGTATCATAGTATGTATCAGACATGGTAAAGACGTTTTCACGTTCTTTGGTTTTTGTCATACCAGCCATGATCGCATCTGCTTGCCCTGCTTGGACCGCATTGACAGCAGCATCAAAGCCTGGATAAGACATTTGGATATTCCATCCTTTTATCTCAGCGACTTTATTGATAATGTCGACATCAATTCCTTTATAAGTCTGGTCTGTATCTTTAAACTCAAAGGGTGCATAAGCTGTATCACTAACAATCTTGATAGTGTCCGCATTAGCATAGCCTAAAGAGAATAAGGGAAATAAAAATAATAAAAATGCAAGGATTTTTTTCTTCATGTTTAGTCTCCTTTTTAGAATATTTACCCATTATAGCAGAAAATAAAAAAGTTGGCAAATATTTAGTGTTTTTATGTAAGAAGATGTGACATTGGGTTTCTTGTGATACTGATTTTTTTGATGTAAAAATTAAAAGAAGCCGAACACATAATGATGAGTTCGGCTTGTTCTATATAATAGGAATGATTAGCTTGACTTGTGCACCATTATTGCTATTTTCTAAGTGCATAGTTCCATTATGAAGTTTCATGACGCGTTTGACGAAAGATAAACCAAGTCCATAGTGACTTTCTTGAGAGGGGGTTCTTGCTTGGTCATCTTTATAGAAAAGATTTCCAGCATTTTGTAATATGTTTTTTGAAAAACTAGATTGGTTATTCCATATAGTTAGAACCAATTGACTATTTTCTTGTGAAATTGTTAGGTTGATTTGTGCATCATTTTCTTTTTGATGTTGTATTGCATTATTAATAATATTTGTGATTGCTCGGAAAAATATATTGGAATGAATTTCAATTTGTGTCGATGGATTTATTGTGTTTGTAAAAACAAAGTGTGTATTTCTAGGAACTAAAGGTGTGATATGTTCCTTTAATTGACGAGTTAATTGTTGAATTGAGATCTTTTCAAGTTGAATATCATGGTCATAAAAAGTTTTGGAGTATTGGATGAAGTGATTGAAATAATCGTTTAACTGAATACTTGCTTGCTCCAGATCTTTTAGACATTCCATTACTTGGGGTGTTTGCTTGGTAGATTGTAGGAATTCAGCATTTCCTCTTATGACAGTTAGAGGAGTTCGAAGATCATGCGCAGCGCTAGATACTTGAAACATGAGTTCTTTTTTTTGTTCTTTTTCATTTTCAATCCTATTTTTTATATCAGATTGCATTTTTTCTATTAGATCATTTGTTTCAATAAACTCTTTAATCTGTAAATGCTGATTTTCATTTTTTTTGAAATATAGACCACTATGATAAACCATGTTCATTTCTTTTTGAATCTTGGTTAATAATTGTCGAATATTTGTTACAATGATGAGAATTAAAATGATGCAAAGATAAATCCAAGAACTGACGCTAAAAAATAAAGCAAAGAGATTGGCATTTTTCTCATTGATTCCAGATACAGAAGATAGAAGAGCGGGAACTATGTAAAAAAGTATAAGGCATAGAAGAAATTGCCAAATGATTTTAAGGTAGGTATGCTGAATGAGTTGTTTGATTGTCATTTCTTTTGCCATTTGTATCCTCCTCCCCAAACCGTTTTGATAGGATCAATTTGATGAGCCTTAAATTTTTGTCTGATTTGATAGATGTATTCGGTGATTGAACGTAGCTGTACATCAGAGCTTACAGGATAGAGGTAATCGTAAAGTTCCTCTGCGCTAAATATTCGGTTCTCATTTTTAGCTAAAAGGTAAAGTAGATCAAATTCTCGCTTAGTTAGAGAAATGCTCTTTGATTGATAATAAACTTCTTGACTATCTCGATAAAAAGTTATATTTGAAATCAATTCTTCTTTAGAGGTTTGGCACAATCTTTCCTCTCTCCGAAGATGCATTTGAATTCTTGCAATCAATTCCTTAATGCTAAATGGTTTTGTGATGTAGTCATCTGCTCCAGCTTGTATCCCCTTTAGTAAATCTTCTTCAAAATCTTTAGCAGTTAGAAACAGGATCGGAGTAGTAATTTGTGAACGAATGGAGCGACAAATCTCTAAACCAGAAATAGGCATCATGACATCAAGTAAAATCAGATCGAATCCAGTAAAGTCACAAATATCGATCTCTTCTATATTTGACCGAATTTCTACGTTAAAGTTGTTTGCTTCTAATGCATTCCCTATTAATCGTAAGATTTTTTCATCATCGTCAATTGCTAAAATTTTATACTTCATAATCCCTCCAATTACTTGTGTATATTATAGCAAACATAGAAAGTAATTTGTTAGAAATGAAAAAATAATTATAAAAATGTTTATTCTGATTTTTTCCTGATATTCTCCTGATATACTTGCTCCAAGTGAAGGTGAAATTTCACAAAAAGTCAGAAGGGAAAAAGAATGAATGATAACAATTCAAAATCTACATAAGGAATATAATAATAAAATTGTCCTGCAAAACGTGTCTTTCAAAGCTAAGAAAGGTGAGGTAACTGGATTGATTGGACCAAATGGTTCTGGGAAATCGACTTTAATCAGAATTTTACTTGGTTTAGAAAATAGTCAGACGGGAATGGCATTGATCAATGGCAAAAAATACTCTCAATTGGGAGATAATCCTTTTTGTGTTGTTGGATCATTCCTCGACAGTTGCCAACCTTATCCAACAAGAACAGGATTTCAGCATCTTCGGTGGATTGGCTTGGCTTGTGGTGTTGACAGAAATAGGTGCAACGAATGTTTAGAGTTGGTGGGGTTAAGTGAAGCTAAAAATAAAAAAGTAAAGGACTATTCATTAGGGATGAAGCAACGTCTTGGGTTAGCAACAGCCTTATTAGCAAATCCTGACATTTTAATTTTAGATGAGCCAATCAATGGACTAGATCCAGAAGGAATACGCTGGGTACGTAATTTTTTACAATCTTTTGTCAGTGAAGGTAAAACTGTCTTAATGACAAGTCATTATATGAGTGAGTTAGAATTAACTGTAGATCATTTGGTCGGGATTTCTAATGGGAAGATTGTTATTGATGGTCCTACCAAAGACATTTTGAAACAGTTTGGATCTTTTGAGGAAGCATATTTTAAGGCGCTCGAAGGGAAAGAAGGTGAATAATATGTTAAAGCGTTCCTTTTTTAGTGACCTTTATAAATATAGTAGTTTACCTACTTTTAAATTTACTTTTTTTCTTATTTTGGGTGTCAGCATATTTTTTACAATTCAAAATATCCAGGTGATAAATGCCTTAGTAGAAGGAAATGGCCAAGCAGTTAACCTTGATCCGTCTATGTTATCATCGAATCCAGTCTATACAGTCAGGGATGCTCTCTTATCTTCACCCTACCAAGCAAGTGTAATTTTCTTGCCAATCTTGGTTTCACTAGTTTATTCAACCCATTATCAATTTGGTGATGATTATTTTAGCCAATTATTGATTCCTAGCTGGAAAGCTCGTCTTACTGGTTTTATTGCAAGTTCGATAGTCTTATCACTACTTTCTACTGTAATATTTTCGATAGTAAATGCTGTTGTTTTACTCACTTTTCTAGATTCAACTTTAAAAAACTATTTAGAATTCACATTGTTTGTAGATGTTACGGCAAGAGTTGTGATATTTGCAATCGTCCTCACTTTATTAGCTATATTTTTAGTAAGAGTCACAAAAAAATCAATTTCTTCATTAATTGCAATCGTTTTATTATTAGTAATTACTTTATCAGGTGTTCTAAGAGGACTTTCTTCTAACATAGAGAATCTATTACCTTTGATTGGAGCAAAGTCATTTGCTTTTGGCCGAGTTGAAGGGACTCAAACGAGCCAATTGTATGGATTTATTCTTTTAGTAGTTGAAGGTGTTGTATTCTTAGTATTGATAATTGTTGTAGAAAAGATGCGAATGGGGAGGAAGAATGGCAAGAATATTTATCAGTCTTATCGTCAAAAAATATAGCTTAAAACCCGTAAAGTATCAGATAGCTATACAGTCGCTTCTGATAGGTTTTGTGTGCCTACTAAGTGTGTTACCAGTTGCAATCAATGGTACAATTTTAAATTTATCTTTAAAGCAAGCTCTTGTTTTTGCATCAATGCTCTCTGTTGCTATAGGGTGTGTTAATGCATTTGTAGACTTACAATCACACGAATCAAAACTAGTTTATTTGGTTAGTGGAAAAAGGATCTTAAGTTCAATTAGGATCCTGTTCGTAGAGTTATTTGATGTGTTACTACAATCAACTTTATATTTCATTGTACTGCATATATGGTTTCATTTTTTAAGTAGCGAAAATGGTGTCGGTTTAGCAATTTTCAGTTTCTATTTGATTGGCTCCATCCAATACTTTTTAATTTCTTACTTTTTAAGTTATTTTTTCAAAAGTCCAATGGGGAGTTTAGCTATTTTGTTGCTATTTCCTATTTTGTTACAACCTTTCATAGAAAGAGTAGTGGAACCAATGACTAGTTATCTATTTTACAATATTATTGCGGATACAATACTAGGGAGAGCTTCCTATTTGCAACTATGTGTTTATGCTATGGAATTGGTGTTTTCACTTGGAGCAACTCTTTACCTTTTGATAAGGAATCAAGAAGTTAAGTAGTAAAGTAGTCTCATAAAAATGATGCTGATGAACAAGCTTTGCTACTTCTGTAAGTCATTGATGTTGATGTTTATTACATATTGCATTGTTTCAAATAAAAGACAAGACTTTCGAAGTAATATCGAGAGTCTTGTTTATTCTTCACTTCTAATATGAGTCTATTTATATTGTCATTTAAACATGTACTGATTTACGGGATTATTTTGTTACATCTTGTATTTCCCTTTTATTCCCCAACTCAGAGAATTCTGGCGATTTATGGTAAAATAAGGTCTATATATGTGAGGACAAAGAGATGATCAATAGAATTACAGACAACAAATTTAAACTGGTATCTAAATACCAACCATCTGGGGATCAACCGCAGGCTATTGAGCAGTTGGTAGATAACATCGAGGGTGGTGAAAAAGCTCAAATCCTGATGGGGGCGACTGGTACAGGTAAAACCTATACCATGAGTCAGGTGATTTCAAAAGTTAATAAACCAACCCTAGTCATCGCCCACAATAAGACCCTAGCAGGCCAGCTCTACGGGGAGTTTAAGGAATTTTTCCCTGAGAATGCCGTCGAGTACTTCGTGTCCTATTACGATTACTACCAGCCAGAAGCCTATGTTCCCTCTAGTGATACTTATATCGAAAAAGATAGTTCAGTTAACGATGAGATTGATAAACTCCGTCACTCCGCTACATCAGCACTCTTGGAGCGTAACGATGTCATCGTTGTAGCATCTGTATCTTGTATTTATGGTTTGGGTTCCCCTAAAGAATATGCTGATAGTGTAGTAAGTTTGCGCCCAGGTCTTGAGATTTCTCGTGATAAACTGCTTAATGAATTGGTCGATATTCAATTTGAGCGTAATGACATTGATTTTCAGCGTGGAAGATTTCGTGTTCGTGGGGATGTGGTGGAAATTTTCCCAGCCTCTCGTGATGAGCATGCCTTTCGTGTTGAGTTCTTTGGAGATGAGATTGATCGTATTCGTGAAGTCGAAGCTCTGACGGGGCAAGTTCTGGGCGAAGTGGACCATTTGGCGATTTTCCCAGCCACTCACTTTGTGACCAATGATGACCACATGGAAGTGGCTATTGCCAAGATTCAGGCCGAGTTGGAAGAACAATTAGCTGTTTTTGAAAAGGAAGGTAAACTCCTCGAAGCTCAGCGTTTGAAACAGCGTACAGAGTACGATATCGAGATGTTGCGTGAGATGGGTTATACCAATGGTGTCGAAAACTACTCACGTCACATGGATGGACGAAGCGAAGGGGAGCCACCTTATACTCTTCTTGACTTCTTCCCAGATGATTTTCTGATTATGATTGACGAGAGCCACATGACCATGGGGCAAATCAAGGGGATGTACAATGGAGACCGTTCACGTAAGGAAATGTTGGTTAACTACGGTTTCCGTTTGCCGTCCGCCTTGGATAACCGACCTCTTCGTCGTGAAGAGTTTGAAAGTCATGTCCACCAGATTGTCTACGTTTCAGCGACACCTGGTGATTACGAGATGGAACAAACTGACACCGTGATTGAACAAATCATCCGTCCAACAGGTCTTTTGGATCCTGAGGTAGAAGTGCGTCCAACCATGGGACAGATTGATGACCTCTTAGGTGAAATCAATGCTCGTGTTGAAAAGAATGAACGCACCTTTATCACAACCTTGACCAAGAAAATGGCAGAAGACTTGACAGACTACTTCAAGGAAATGGGGATCAAGGTCAAGTACATGCACTCGGATATCAAGACTTTAGAGCGGACAGAGATTATCCGAGATTTACGATTAGGAGTCTTTGATGTCTTAGTCGGGATTAACCTCCTTCGTGAAGGGATTGACGTACCTGAAGTAAGTTTGGTTGCCATTCTCGATGCCGATAAGGAAGGCTTCCTCCGAAATGAGCGTGGTCTTATCCAAACCATCGGTCGTGCAGCCCGTAATAGTGAAGGGCATGTTATTATGTATGCTGACACAATGACACAGTCTATGCAAAAAGCTATCGATGAAACGGCTCGCCGTCGTAAGATTCAAATGGCCTATAATGAAGAGCATGGCATCGTCCCACAAACTATTAAGAAGGAAATCCGTGACCTTATTTCTGTCACAAAAACTGTGGCTAAAGAAGAAGACAAGGAAGTCGATATCAATAGCCTCAATAAACAAGAACGCAAAGAACTCGTCAAAAAACTGGAAAAACAAATGCAAGAAGCCGTCGAAGTGCTTGATTTCGAGTTGGCTGCCCAAATCCGTGACATGATGTTGGAAGTCGAGGCGTTGGGGTAGATAGGATAAATAGAATGAAGATTATCATTAAAACAATGGAAACTCCTGAAGAGATAGAAGGGAAATCCCTCGTTCACTGGCAAACGTGGAGAGAGGCTTATGACGATCTTTTACCCGCGGAATTTCAGGAGACGATGACATTAGAAAGATGTCGATTCTTTAGTCAAAAATATCCAGAAAATACTTTGATTGCGATGGATGGAAAGCAGGTCGTTGGATTTATCAGCTATGGAAATTTTCGTGATGAGGCCATTCAAGCTGGTGAAATCATTGCCTTATATGTTTTAAAAGATTACTATGGAAAAGGTGTGAGTGAACAGTTAATGCATGCTGCATTTGTTGCTCTTGATCATTTCTCTGAAATTTATTTATGGGTATTGAAAGATAATAAGAGAGCCATTGCTTTCTATCAAAAAATGGGTTTTACTTTTGATGGTCAAGAAAAAATACTTGACCTTGGAAAACCTGTTAAGGAATTGCGGATGATGTTTTCTTCAAATAAAAATTCCTAAAGGACATATCTATCAATCTTTGAACCATTATCAACTAATCAAGTATAAAAAGTGAAATAGATAGAATGAAACAAAGAGATGAAGGAGAAGATGAATGAAAATTCTAGTCATCAATGGACACCCAGATAAGGAAAGTTATTGTCAGGCTATTTTTCAAACCATTGTAGAAAATATTGACACAAATCATCATGAAGTTGAAGTGATCAAACTCAATGAAGAAGACTTTGATCCTGTTTTACGTTATGGTTATCGAAAACGTATGGAAGAAGATTCTTTTATCCTTCGTTCTCAGGAATTAATCCAATGGGCAGATCATTTCATATTTGTTTATCCTATCTGGTGGAGTAGTATGCCTAGCCTCATGAAAGGCTGGATTGATTGGGTCTTCACACCTGGGATTGCCTATTCTGCCAATGGCCAGGGGAGTTTTATCTGGAATTACCTAAGAGGCAAGCAGTTTAAAAAGTTATTAAAAGGGAAAACAGCCAGTATTTACGCAACCTCCATGGCGCCCACTTGGTGGTACAAGATCTTTTCGGGTCCTATCAACATTCCAGATAGCTATGGCATCTCTGTTTTGAAAAATGCGGTCTTGAATCACTGTGGGATTAAAACCAAGCGCGTGTGCGTACTAGGTGAAGTTGGACGGGATGTGAATACAGCAAGTATGCGTGAAGAGCATCTCCAAAAAGTAGCAGAAGAAGTTAAAAAACTATCATGAAACAAAAAAGTAAGAGACAGAAAATATTAAAAAAACACCAGAAATCAAATCGAAAGATTGGTTTACTAGACCGCATGAATCTGTGGTTTGTGCAACATTCAACAATTGCCTGGATCCTTGATGCAAGCGTTCTGTTCTTTTCTGCTCTAGGAATATTATGTCTATTGTACGGGACAACCCTTATTCCAAGTCCCTATCGGGAACCGCATTATAGTTTTCCACTTTATTTAAATATCGTTCTTTTGGTGAATGCATCTTATCATACTTTCCTTCGTAACTTTAGGAAAGACTGGATTTCCTTGCGAAATTTTGCAGAAGTGTTTTTATATTCTAACGGAATTGCTTGTGTATTACAGTTAACGATTGGGATGACCTCTAAAAGAGGAAGAAGACTACTTCCGATATGGGCATTAGACTATCGCTATATCTGGTTTCCCCTCGTTACTTATTTCATTTTCTTTCTAGTGCCTATTGTGACAATTATAATTTCCAAGTATATTGAAAAGAAAAAGAGAAAAGAAGAAAATGGGAAAAATACAATCAAATAAAAGTAACAAAAGAAAGTCAAATACAAAAAAGATTCTTTCAAGGAAAGAAAATCTTCAGCTTTGGATGAATTCTCATAAATTATTAGGTTTCTTCTTGGTATTTGGTCTAATCTTAGGAATAGGGCTAGGTGTCAATCTTGTTTTTAAACTCCTTCCTATTCCGTCGCCATACAGAGATATCAACTATAGTTTTCCAATATATATAAATCTTTTTTGTCTAGTGTATCGATTATTTGACTATTGGTTCCTAGACTTGACTAGGACAAGAATGACGATAAAAAGATATGCAGATTTATTTATCTATCTTAATAGTATCGGTCTAGTGGTTCATCTTTTTATTGGTATTGGCGGGAAAAATAGTAAAGGAATTTTACCTTCTCTCTTATCCCTAGATCACCGTTACATTTGGTTTCCAATAGCAACTTATCTGATCTTTTTCAGTTTGGCATCTATTATAACTATAGCGATGAAATATATTGAAAAGAAAAGGAGTCAATCATGATGAAACATCTAACTGTATTTAGGTTTATTTATCTTTTGTGCCTGGTATTTGTACTGATTCATTTTATCTTAGGCCTCTTTGGTTTAGCCTTTACGCCAGTCTTGTGGAATTTCTGGTTCTTTGGTCTTTGTTTAACCCTATTTATCCATCCGTGGACTATCTTTTATAAATCTAGAATCTTTCAATGGCATCATCTGATTTTTCAAGCTCTCAGTGGATTCGTTGCTCTCATAATCTGGTTTATGATATTTTTATTTTTCTCCACGGTTCCAGATTCATCTATGCCTATCAATTTAGACTACTATGTGATTAGGGAAAAAAATGAAATAAGAATCATCAGAGGATTCTTACTCCATGAAATTCATGAATATCATGACTTAGTTAATCCTTTGATTATGAAATCTAAAGTTAAGTATGTAGAAAAAAATTAAACATTAGAAAGTGAGTCTATGTATGTCTCGAGCACAATTAACCATTCTAACTAATATTTGTCTAATAGAAGACCTTGAAAATCAGCGCGTGGTTATGCAGTATCGATCGCCTGAAACCAACCGCTGGTCTGGCTATGCTTTTCCAGGAGGCCATGTTGAAAATGGAGAGGCTTTTGCAGAATCTGTTATTCGTGAAATATATGAGGAAACAGGTCTGACGATTCAAAATCCTCAACTGGTCGGCATTAAAAATTGGCCACTAGATACAGGTGAACGCTATATTGTCTTTTGTTATAAAGCGACTGAGTTCACTGGCACTCTCCAATCATCTGAAGAAGGAGAAGTGTCCTGGGTGCAAAAAGACCAGATTCCCAACTTGGATCTGGCCTATGATATGTTACTCTTGATGGAGATGATGGAAGCTCCTGATAAGTCAGAATTTTTCTATCGTCACCGTACAGAAGATGGATGGGAAAAGAAAACCTTCTAATCCTTTACTAAATAACCTAACTTATCCAAGGCCTTCTCGATGTAGAGGAGGTCTTGTTCGTTTTCAGCTTCGACTAGGTGATAATGGACGCCATCTGTTAATTCAGAAAGTGGTCTAAAGTCAGATCGTTCGACTTGCTCTAAAAAATGCTGAACGTCACGGCGACAAGAGAGTTTGAGCAAGGTTTCAATTTCTCCGTAGACAGGATGATCAATCAAGGTATTCTGAACACGTCCCCCATTATCGACGATAGCTAGAAGTTCTTGACCAATTTCTTCCATCTCGTGCTTAACTTTAAACAGTTTGTGAACATAAGGATTGGTTTTATTTTCTTTATAAATATAGCCACGATTGGTTGATAAGATCGGAGCACCATCAGCACGTAAAACAGCAATGTCCTGAACGATAATCTGGCGGGTTACATGAAAACGGTCTGCTAAAGTTTGGCCATTTAGAGGTTTTTGGGACTCCTTTAACAGTTGTAAAAGTGCTTCTTTTCGATTTTTTGTCATGTTCTTCTCTCTTAACGCTTAACGGCGTTTTCTCAATGCTTTATAAACAGCCAAGGCTAAGTAATAGTCTACCATACTATGGATAATAGTACCAAATCCAACTAATACAAACAAGACATAGAACATATTTTTTAAGTCAGTTCCAGTACTAGCATAAAAAATCACACAAGCCAAAACTTCAGCAATAGCATGAACCAAACCAAGTACAAAGTTAAAAATCAATGAAGATTTCTTATTGTCCAAGGTTTGAGGATGTTTTTGAAGATAGAAAGCACCCAGACTTCCAAAGAATATGTGGGAAAAGGCGCGAAGTACAATGACAATCGGATACCCAGCCATGAGAAATCCTAAACTAGAAGCTATGATAACAAAGATAGCCATCCATGGCGAGAGAAACATAGCGATAAAAATAGCAACGTGACTTCCTAAAGTGTAGGAAGCGGGAGGAATGACAATTTTAAAGGGCATCACCAAAGGAATCAAAATAGCGATAGCTGTTAGCAATGCGGTTAAGGTCATGAATTGTGTTTTCTTTTGTGTATTCATAATAACTCCTTTTAACTGTATATACAGTTGTATAGTACAATAAAAAATCAAACAAGTCAAGAACTAAAATTGATTTTTGATGAGATTATCTTGAAATAAGGTTAAAAAATAAATAAATTTTTTAAAAAATAAGAAAAAAACTCTTGCACTAAACAAAGTAGTATGGTATAATTATATACGGTTTGAAAAAACTGCCTAAGACAGTAGGGGAGCTCGACTCATAAATATCCTACCGAGGACAAAACGTATCATGTAAAAAGAAGCGTATTGTACTTTCGTGTCTAGGTTTGGGCGCGTTTTTCTTTTGGAAAAATTCCCCCAAGCAAAATAATTACGGAGGTGAACACACTAATGAGTGAAGCAATTATTGCTAAAAAAGCGGAACTAGTTGACGTAGTAGCTGAAAAAATGAAAGCTGCTGCATCAATCGTCGTTGTAGACGCTCGTGGTTTGACAGTTGAACAAGATACAGTTCTTCGTCGTGAGCTTCGTGGAAGCGAAGTTGAGTATAAAGTTATTAAAAACTCAATCTTACGTCGTGCGGCTGAAAAAGCTGGCCTTGCAGAACTTGCATCTGTATTTGTTGGACCATCTGCTGTAGCATTTTCTAACGAAGATGTTATCGCTCCAGCGAAAATCTTGAACGACTTTGCTAAAAACGCTGACGCACTTGAAATCAAAGGTGGTGCAATCGAAGGCGCTGTCGCATCAAAAGAAGAAATCGTTGCTCTTGCAACTCTTCCAAACCGCGAAGGACTTCTTTCTATGCTCCTTTCTGTACTTCAAGCGCCAGTGCGCAATGTTGCTCTTGCAGTCAAAGCGGTTGCAGACAACAAAGAAGACGCAGCTTAATCTTAAGCTACGCAGCGTAGCCTAGCTACAAAAATATAAACATAAAATATAAACTTATTTGGAGGAAATAACAATGGCATTGAACATTGAAAACATTATTGCTGAAATTAAAGAAGCTTCAATCCTTGAATTGAACGACCTTGTAAAAGCTATCGAAGAAGAATTTGGTGTAACTGCAGCTGCTCCTGTAGCTGTAGCTGCTGCTGGTGGTGCTGAAGAAGCTGCTAAAGATTCATTTGACGTTGAATTGACAGCTGCAGGCGACAAGAAAGTCGGCGTTATCAAAGTTGTACGTGAAATCACAGGTCTTGGTCTTAAAGAAGCTAAAGAACTTGTTGATGGTGCACCAGGTGTCATCAAAGAAGGCGTTGCAGCTGCAGAAGCTGAAGAAATCAAAGCTAAATTGGAAGAAGCTGGAGCTTCAGTTACTCTTAAATAATAGAGCGACTACATTCGTAGCTTAAAAACATGATTAAACCGCTATTCTTAGGAGTAGCGGTTTTTCTTTTTGTTTGAGAAGGGGCAAAAAGGGAAGCGTTAAATTAATTTGGCTGAGAAATATATAGGACTAGTGATAAAATAATTTTACTTTTTCATTTCTTTTTGTTATAATAGACGACAAGAAAGAATATCTTATCAGTAAATCCCAAGCGAGCCTGTGATAGTGAGAGTCAGGTGATTGAGAGATGAGTGTGGCGCTTTTGGTAAATTTTAAAAAATAATGAAGTAATAAATTAGGGTGGAACCGCGTTTCTGACGCCCCTAGGTCACTTGACTTAGGAGCAAAGACACGGTTCTTTTTGTATTCTAGGTCATAAGAATTTATAATAAAGGAGTAAATAATGTCTAAAAAATTGACTTTCCAGGAAATTATCCTTACTTTGCAACAATACTGGAATGACCAGGGTTGTATGCTCATGCAGGCTTATGACAACGAAAAGGGTGCGGGAACTATGAGCCCTTATACTTTCCTTCGTGCTATTGGTCCTGAGCCATGGAATGCGGCTTATGTAGAGCCATCACGTCGTCCAGCAGACGGTCGTTACGGGGAAAATCCAAACCGTCTTTACCAACACCATCAATTCCAAGTGGTCATGAAACCATCACCTTCAAACATCCAAGAGCTCTACCTTGAGTCATTGGAAAAATTGGGAATCAATCCTTTGGAACACGATATTCGTTTCGTTGAAGATAACTGGGAAAACCCATCAACTGGATCAGCAGGTCTTGGTTGGGAAGTTTGGCTTGACGGTATGGAAATCACTCAATTCACTTACTTCCAACAAGTCGGTGGCTTGGCAACTGGTCCTGTTACAGCTGAGGTTACTTATGGTTTAGAGCGTTTAGCTTCTTATATTCAGGAAGTAGACTCAGTTTACGATATTGAGTGGGCTCCAGGTGTTAAATACGGAGAAATCTTCCTTCAACCAGAATATGAGCATTCAAAATACAGCTTTGAAGTTTCTGATCAAGATATGCTTCTTGAAAACTTTGAGAAATTCGAAAAAGAAGCAGGACGTGCTTTGGAATTGGGACTTGTACACCCAGCCTATGACTACGTTTTGAAATGTTCACATACCTTTAACTTACTCGACGCTCGTGGTGCTGTATCCGTTACAGAACGTGCTGGTTATATCGCTCGTATTCGTAACTTAGCCCGTGTCGTAGCTAAAACATTCGTGGCAGAACGCAAGAAACTTGGATACCCACTTCTTGATGAAGCAACACGTGCAAAACTCCTAGCAGAAGAGGAAGAATAAGCAAGGTTACAAGAATGGAAAATGGGCAAACAAGGTGAGCCCACATGACTACCCAGAGGTAAGTCGAAGACTTGCTAAAGGGATAGGCACCGCCGTACTGGTATCTGGGGATTTTTGAAACTTTAGGTTCAAAAATCAGTTGGCTAAATCCACTTTGATGAGACTGTTGGAAATCTTTGTCAAGAAGACAGAAGATTTCCCCACAGACTCACAAAGTTAGTTAGCAACGTCCCCAGTACCTAAGGTGCCTATTAAAAAGAAGAAATTTTATAAAGGAAAAAACATGGCAAAAAATTTATTAGTAGAACTAGGACTCGAAGAGTTACCAGCCTACGTTGTCACACCAAGTGAAAAACAACTAGGTGAAAAAATGGCAGCTTTTTTGGATAATAACCGCCTTTCATACGAAGGAATTCAAACTTTTTCAACTCCACGTCGTTTGGCTGTTCGCGTACTTGGCTTGGCAGACCAACAAACGGATTTGACTGAAGATTTTAAAGGACCTTCTAAAAAAATTGCTTTGGATGCAGAAGGAAACTTTTCTAAAGCAGCGCAAGGGTTTGTCCGTGGTAAAGGCTTGACTGTAGATGATATCGAATTTCGTGAAATTAAGGGTGAAGAATATGTCTATGTAACTAAGCATGAAGCTGGAAAACCAGCTGAGGAAGTTTTGGCTGGAATTCCAGAAGTGTTGGCTAGTTTAAGCTTCCCAGTAAGTATGCACTGGGCAAACAATACCTTTGAATATATCCGTCCGGTCCATACATTGACAGTTCTTTTGGATGATGTGGCACTCGATATGGATTTCCTAGATATTCATTCAGGAAGAGTCAGTCGTGGACATCGTTTCCTTGGTCACGAAGTAGAAATTCAGCATGCTGACAGCTATGAAGAAGACCTGCGCAAAGTTTATGTTATTGCAGATAGCACTGAACGCGAAAATATGATTCGTGAGCAAATTAAGGCTATCGAAGCTGCAGAAGGTGTTCAGGTACAAATTGATGAAGGACTCTTGAATGAAGTTCTGAATTTGGTTGAATACCCAACTGCCTTCATGGGGAATTTTGATCCTAAGTACCTAGAGGTTCCAGAAGAAGTTTTGGTCACTTCAATGGAAACTCACCAACGCTACTTTGTAGTACGTGACCTTGATGGAAATCTAAAACCAAACTTTATTTCTGTTCGTAACGGAAATGCAGAGTATTTGGATAATGTCATCCGAGGAAATGAGAAAGTCTTGGTGGCACGTCTTGAAGATGGTGAATTCTTCTGGCGTGAAGACCAAAAACTCAAGATTGAAGATCTTGTAGCTAAATTATCACACGTAACCTTCCATGAAAAGATTGGTTCACTTCGTGAGCACATGATTCGTACAGGGCAAATTGCTATCCTTTTGGCAGAAAAAGCAGGTTTATCGGTAGATGAAACTGTTGACCTTGCTCGTGCTGCAACCATTTATAAGTTTGACCTCTTGACTGGTATGGTTGGTGAATTTGATGAGCTTCAAGGGATCATGGGTGAGAAATATGCTCTTCTCGCTGGTGAGAATGCAGCAGTAGCACAAGCTATTCGTGAACATTACCTTCCAGATTCTGCAGATGGTGCTCTTCCTGAGTCTAAAGTCGGAGCTATCCTTGCACTAGCTGATAAATTGGATACTCTCTTGTCCTTCTTCTCTGTTGGCTTGATTCCATCTGGTTCAAATGACCCTTATGCTCTTCGTCGTGCAACACAAGGGATTGTCCGTATCTTGGAAGACTTTGGCTGGAATATTCCAATGGACGAATTGATTGCTAGCCTTTATGCTTTATCATTTGATAGCCTAACTTACGATAATCAAGAAGAAGTGCTTAACTTCATCAAAGCTCGTGTTGATAAGATGATGGGGTCTACTGCAAAAGATATTAAGGAAGCTGTTCTAGCAAGTTCAAACTTTGTTGTTTCTGATATGATTGAAGCAGCAGAAGCACTGAAAGAAGCATCTCTAAATAGTAACTACAAACCAGCTGTTGAATCCTTATCTCGTGCCTTTAACCTAGCGGAAAAAGCAGAAGGTTCAGTCAAAGTTGATACTAGTCTCTTTGAAAATGAACAGGAAAAAGAACTAGCTCAAGCAGTAGAAAATCTAGAATTGAAAGGTTCAGCTAGTGATAAATTAACGCAGTTATTTGCTCTTAGTCCTGTTATTGATGCATTCTTTGACAATACAATGGTTATGGCAGAGGATGTTGATGTTAAGAATAATCGCCTAGCTATTCTAACTGAACTTGTGAATAAAGCAAAAACTGTCGCTGCTTTTAATCTTCTTAATACAAAATAGAAATTAAAAAGTAGATTGGAGGTTCAAATATGACACCAGAAAAAATCGCTCGTATTAATGAGCTTGCGAAAAAGAAAAAAACTGAAGGCTTGACTGCAGAAGAAAAAGTAGAACAAGCTAAACTTCGTGAGGAATATATCGAAGGATATCGTCGTTCAGTTCGTCATCACATTGAAGGGATCAAAATCGTAGATGAAGATGGAAATGATGTGACTCCTGAAAAACTTCGTCAGGTACAACGTGAAAAAGGCTTGCATGGTCGTAGTCTTGACGATCCAAATTCATAATTTTGAGATATAGAAAACTCGGTTAGATTTTACTAACCGAGTTTTTGTTTTAAAAAAAGGAACCTAAAGAGGTTCCTTTAGTATTAAATTTTATACTCATCGAAAATCAAATTCAAACCACGTCAGCTTCACCTTGCCGTATATATGTTACTGACTTCGTCAGTTCTATCTACAACCTCAAAGCAGTGCTTTGAGCAACCTGCGGCTAGCTTCCTAGATTGCTCTTTGATTTTCATTGAGTATTAGTTACTTGCACCAGAAGTAGCGTCTGCATCTCCATGGCCGCCATCAGCTGAGTCAGAAGCGCCCGAAGTAGCATCTGCGTCGCCATGACCTCCAGCAGCAGGAGCAAACGGTCCGCTTCCTCCTACCAAGCGTTGACCTGTTTCTTTCAAGTACCAGTCAAGCCATGGTTGGAAGTTAAAGACAATTTCATTGATACCAGCATATGAACCATCAGGATAGTACATAGCTTGGTAGTTGTGAGTGTTGATAACACCGGCAGGAGAACCAGGAACAATTGTACGTACGTATTCTTGGTTACCGTTTCTAAGAGTTCCAATAACCCACTCAACATTTTTCATACGTGCTGGTGGAAGTGAACCGTGAACTGTTGACATACGGCTACCAGATTGAGGTGGTACACGTTTCGCAAACATTGTATCAGGATCTTGGTGAGCATTGTTGTAGTAGAGGAATTGGTTGTTATCGTCAGCGTATGTCAATTCAAAAGGCATAGCTTTCAAGAACATATCAATTTGGTTAACTGTAAGGATACCATGGTCAAGTTTAACGTATGTATCCCCTGAAACAGCACCTGTAATTTCTGCAACTTTTTCTACCCAGTTTGGATCGTCAGGATCAACTTCTGTAATAGTTGTAGCGATTGGTTTTCCACAATCCAAGTCTTCTGGTTCAATTGGTTTTGGTTTTTTCAATTTAGAAACGACTCCCACGTATTTGACAAAGTTATCTAAGCAAGTTTCAAGGAATTTAACAGTTCCTTCGTTAATAATATTTCCGTTTGTATCAAAAGCTTCTTTGGCTTTTCCAAGAAGGAATTCATTACCTGGTAATGTGTAGGCATTTACTCCTGGTGCATCAAGAATTTTACGAAGGTGAACTTGAGCACGTGAAGTTCCTTGATCGTAGTATGAAGCACCCACAATCATAACTGGTTTGTTTTCGAATGGGTGAACTTCGTATGAAAGCCATTCAAGGACTGACTTAAGTGAAGCAGAAATAGTGTGGTTGTGCTCTGGAGTAGCAATAATGACACCATCAGCACGAGTGATTTTGTTGTAAAGAAGACGTAATTGGAAGCTTTCATCCCATTTTTCATCTTGATTAAACATTGGAACTTCATCAATTTCAAGAACTTCTAATTCAAATTTTAGTTTGAAGTTACGACGGATGAATTCCAAGAGTTTGCGGTTATATGATTGATCGTAGTTTGATCCAACAAGTCCAACAAATTTCATTCTATTTTGTCTCCTATCTTACAAGTTTTCCCAGTCAAATTCTTCTGCATCTTTGCGAAGCAATTCTTGCGCGCTACGCAATTTTTCAGTAATCTTGACAAAAATACGGAAGTCATCAAAGATGGCATCTAATTTATTAATAACATCAAGATCTACCAAGTCACCATTCTTATCAAATGCTTGAAGAGAATGAGAAAGCAAGAATTCATCAGGTAGAACTGTTGCTTTAATCTCAGGAGCATTCAAAATTTGACGAAGTTGCAATTGAGCACGTGAAGAACCAAGAGTACCATATGAAGCACCAGTAATCATGACTGGTTTATTCAAAAGTGGGAATACTCCGTAAGAAATCCAAGCAAGGGCGCTCATAAGTACAGCTGGAATTGAGTGGTCATATTCTGGAGTACCGATAATAACACCATCAGCTGCTTCGATTTTAGCTACGATTTCCATAGCTTCATCCGGGATTTGTTTGTCGGCTGGTTTGTTGAAAACTGGAAGATCTTTAATTTCGACCAATTCGATTTCTGCTTTATCAGCAAAGTGTTTTTGCATATATTGAAGCAGTTGGCGGTTTGTGGAACGCTTAGAGTTAGTTCCTACAATAGCAATAAGTTTAAGCATGGGCTTTCCTTTCTCTTTTGCATTATTAATTAATTACCGTTGGATACCAGATGAACAAGCGATGTGTCCATCTTTGTCAATGAGGATGGTTTCGATACCATCAATATTTTCGACTTGCCACATGATAGAAGCGCTACGCTCACCAAACAATCGTGTGGTCCATATCTCACCATCAACTGAGCGGTCAGATATAATCGTTAAACTAGCCAAATCCGTTTCAATAGGATAGCCCGTTTCACTATCGAAAATGTGATGATAATCCTTTCCATCGATTTCAAGATGCCGTTCATAAATTCCAGATGTAACAACTGACTTTCCAGTAATAGATAAGGTCATCAGGTGATTACCACGTGGATGATTAGGGTCTTGAATACCAATTTGCCAAGGTTGTCCATTTCTGGCTTGGTTATTACCAATGGTAAGGATATTTCCTCCTAGATTGATAAGAGCAGAAGTGACACCATTTTCTTTTAAGAAAGTAGCAACCTTATCTGCGCTATAGCCCTTTGCTAGACAACCTAAATCAATTTTCATTCCTTTCTTTTCTAAGAAAACAGTAGAAGAAATTGAATCAAGTTTGATAAAACGGGGATCTATCAATGGTAAAACCGAAGAAATTTCTTCAGGACTAGCAACTTTTGCATCGGAAAAACCAATACGCCAGGTTTGTACCAAGGGACCGATGCTGATATTGAGATTGCTTCCAGAGGCTAGACTGTGTTCTAATCCTAAAGAAATCAGTTCAAACAGATCAGGGTGGACCTTAACTGGGGCAATTCCTGCCTGATAGTTAATTTCCATCAATTCCGATTCGGTACTATTCGCATTAAAGCGAAATTCAAGTTCTTTGAGCAAATCAAAAGCTTGACGGAGAAGATTATCCGCTTGTTCATGTACCAAGGAAATAGTAATCGTAGTTCCCATTAACCGTTCAGATAATGAACTGAGAGGCAAAAAATCAACTCCCTTCAAATCAATTGGAAATAGTTGTAAATCCAGATATGAAAGCAATCTGAAGATTTAAATTTCATTTCCATATAAATAGAATATCATAAAGTCAGCGTTTTCACAAATTATTTTTTACAAAAAGTCAAGAAATATGCTCAAAAAAACTATATTTCCTTAAAATTTAATTTGAAAACACTGAAAATAAATTAATATATGTTTCTAGTATTTTCGAAAATAAGGGAAAACAAGTAAAAAGCTTGTAAACGCTCACAGATAATGATATACTAGAAAGGTAAATAAAAAATTAAAGGTAGGAATTATCTTATGAGTAAAATCGTAGTCGTGGGTGCTAACCACGCTGGAACTGCTTGTATCAACACTATGTTGGACAATTTTGGAAGTGAAAATGAAATCGTTGTCTTTGACCAAAACTCAAACATTTCATTCCTAGGATGTGGAATGGCTCTTTGGATTGGTGAGCAAATCGATGGTCCAGAAGGTCTCTTCTACTCAGATAAAGAAAAATTGGAAGCAAAAGGTGCTAAAGTTTATATGAACTCACCAGTTCTTTCAATTGACTATGATAACAAAGTTGTAACTGCTGAAGTTGATGGAAAAGAACACAAAGAATCATACGAAAAATTGATCTTTGCTACAGGTTCAACTCCAATCTTGCCACCAATCGAAGGTGTTGAAATTGTTAAGGGTAACCGCGAATTCAAAGCAACTCTTGAAAATGTACAATTCGTTAAATTGTACCAAAACGCTGAAGAAGTTATCAACAAACTTGCTGACAAGAGCAAACATCTTGAGCGTATCGCTGTTGTCGGTGGTGGATACATCGGTGTTGAGCTTGCTGAAGCATTCGAACGTCTTGGAAAAGAAGTTGTCCTTGTTGACATCGTAGACACAGTCTTGAACGGTTACTACGACAAAGACTTCACGCAATTGATGGCTAAGAACTTGGAAGACCACAACATCCGCTTGGCACTTGGACAAACTGTTAAAGCTATCGAAGGTGACGGTAAAGTTGAACGCTTGATCACTGATAAAGAAACATTCGATGTTGACATGGTTGTTCTTGCAGTTGGTTTCCGTCCTAATACAGCTCTTGCTGATGGCAAGATTGAACTTTTCCGCAATGGTGCTTTCCTTGTTAACAAGAAACAAGAAACTTCACTTCCAGGTGTGTTCGCTGTGGGTGACTGTGCAACTGTTTATGACAACGCTCGTAAAGACACTAGCTACATCGCTCTTGCATCAAACGCTGTACGTACTGGTATCGTTGGTGCTTACAATGCTTGTGGACATGAGCTTGAAGGAATCGGTGTTCAAGGATCAAACGGTATCTCTATCTACGGTCTTCA
Source organism: Streptococcus sp. 27098_8_69 (assembly GCF_041432445.1). NCBI lineage: Bacteria > Bacillati > Bacillota > Bacilli > Lactobacillales > Streptococcaceae > Streptococcus > Streptococcus sp. 27098_8_69. The sequence continues at coordinate 23,927 of NZ_JAPVZO010000004.1, forward strand.
CATGGTTTCAACTGGTTTGACTCTTGAAAAAGCTAAAGCTGCAGGCTACAATGCTGTTGAAACAGGCTTCAACGATCTTCAAAAACCAGAATTTATGAAACATGATAACTATGAAGTTGCAATCAAGATTGTCTTTGATAAAGACAGCCGTGAAATCCTTGGTGCTCAAATGGTATCTCGTGATTCAGCAATCAGCATGGGAATTCACATGTTCTCATTGGCTATCCAAGAACATGTTACAATTGAAAAATTGGCATTGACAGACCTATTCTTCTTGCCACACTTCAACAAACCATACAACTACATCACAATGGCTGCACTTACAGCTGAAAAATAATGACTTGTAAAACGGAAGATTTGTTTCTTCCGTTTTTATCATCAAAAAAATAGTAACTTCAAATTCAAAGTTACTATTTTTGTTGTCTATGTGTTAGGAAGTTTCTTCTTTTACAAAGGTGAAGCCTTCTCCAAGAATTTCGTGAGCTTCAGTGATGGTGATAAAGGCTTTAGGATCAATCGTATGAATCAATTCTTTCATCTTAATCATTTCATTTCTTGCTACGATACAGTAGATAATTTTTAAATCTTTTTGACTGTAGTAACCTTGTCCAGATATGAAGGTGACACCTCGACCTAACTCTTCATTGATTTTATCTGCCACTTCCATAGGCTTTTGAGTGATAATCATAAAACCTTTTCCAGCATATCCGCCTTCACCAATCAAGTCAATAACTCTAGAGACGATGAAGTCAAATAGAAGTGTATAAGTAACGAGACGAAGGTCTTGGAAGATAATTAAAATGAGCATTAAGATGAGGAAGTCTAGTGCAAAGAGTAATTTCCCCACGGAGATATTGGTGTACTTATTAAGAATTCGAGCGACGATATCTGTTCCACCAGTGGTACCACCAGCATTGAAGATAATACCTAGACCAAGTCCTAAAAGAACACCCGCAACTAAAGCAACGATGACAAGATCTCCCTCAAGATTAAAGCTGAGAGGAATCTTGTCAAAGATTGCTAACCAAATGGATAAGGAAATGGTTCCGAGTAGGCTGCTGTACAGGGTCTTCGCACCAAATATTTTCCAGGCTAGAATGAATAATGGGATATTGATGATGAGGTTCATCACGGAGATAGGGATGTTAAAGAGATAATAGGTAATCAAGGTGATTCCTGTTGCTCCACCCTCGAATAAGTGGTGGGGCACAACAAAATACGTGAGTCCGAAGGCATAAATGGCAGCTCCGAATATAATAGTTAAAATAGATTTGATATGCCGTAGCATTGAACGCACCTCCCATTTTTATTTGAGTCTATAGCAGTAACAGCTCACAAGTATACAAGACTTTATTTGATTTTCATGGACTGAATTTTTTCAGGGTCGGGTGTAACACGGAGGGTCTTTTGCCCAGTATAGGTGACAAAACCAGGTTTTCCACCAGTTGGTTTGTTGAGTTTTTTAACTTCAATCATATCCACCTGAACGAGATTGGAGAGACGTCCTTTTGAAAAGTAGGCAGCGAGTTCCGCTGCGTCTGTTTTTACCTCATCAGTCGGATTGAGATTGCCTGAGATAACAACATGACTTCCAGGGATGTCCTTAGCGTGGAACCAGAGTTCTTCTTTACGGGCCATCTTAAAGGTCAATTCCTCGTTTTGTAGGTTATTGCGCCCCACAAAGATGATCGTTTTTCCATCACTAGCTAGATACTGCTCAGGTTTCTGTCGTTTTTGGATTTTTTCCCTTTGTCTTCTGCGGATAAATCCAGTTTGGATTAATTCTTCTCTAATTTCAGCAATTTCATCGAGTCCGGCTTGATTGAGTACCGTTTCGACACTTTCTAGATAGAGAATGGTTGCCTTGGTTTCTTCAATCAGATCAGTCAAGTATTTAACAGCTTCTTTTAATTTCTGATAGCGTTTGAAGTAGCGTTGAGCATTTTGGTTTGGAGTTAAAGCCTTATCAAGTGCAATCGTGATAGGCTGGTTGGTGTAGTAGTTTTCCAAAATGACTTGATCTTGATCATTGGGAACTTGATGAAGGAAAGTGGTTAGTAACTCACCTTTTTGACGAAATTCTTCTGCATTTTCGGTAGCCAGAAGTTCTTTTTCTTGTTTCTTTAGTTTTTGACGATTCTTTTGTAGTTCGTTTTCGACGCGACGTATGAGTTCGCTAGCCTGCTGTTTCACTCGGTCACGTTCGGCTTTATCCTTATAATAGATATCAAGTAATTGTGAAAGACTGTCAAAATTCTCCGCTGTTTTACTAGAAAAAGGCACACAAGAAAAGGATTTATCTGTTAGGCAAGGGTTGGTTTCTTGTCCAAAGAAGTTCCGGAAAGTGGCTAGTTTATCATTAAGCAGTTGTCTTTCTAACTCGGTTGATGTATCTCTTCCCAAACCCTGAAAGAGGTTTTGAAGATTTTTAGCAGTTAACTCTTGGGTTTGTAGAATCTCAAAGAGTTTTTCGTCCTTGACCATAAAAGGATTGAGAGCTTCTGTACTTGGAGGAGCGATATAAGTAGCACCTGGTAATAAGGTACGGTAGCTATTTTGAGAGAAACCGATATGCTTGATAACTTCAAGAATTTTGTGACTAGACTTATCTACAAGGAGAATATTGCTATGTTTGCCCATAATCTCGATAATAAGCGTGGCCTGGATATGGTCCCCAATCTCGTTTTTATTGGAAACCGTGATTTCCACGATACGATCGTTTTCAATTTGTTCGATTGACTCGATAACTGCTCCTTGAAGATACTTTCTCAATACCATAATAAAAGTAGATGGCTGAGCAGGGTTTTCAAATGTTGATTCTGTTAACTGGATGCGTCCAAAAACTGGATGGGCAGACAGGAGCAAACGATGACTTTTACGATTGCTACGGATTTGCAGGACCAGTTCTTGGTCAAAGGGTTGATTTATCTTTTGGATGCGACCATTTAGTAGTTCAGTTCGCAATTCCTCAACCATGTGGTGTAAAAAAAATCCATCAAATGACATGGTTCTCTCCTCGTGAATGTATTCCATAGTATTATATCAAAAAGGTAGAATAAAATCATAGAAATGTGATATAATAAAGTCAAGTAAAGAGAATCGAGAAGCACATGTATATTGAAATGGTAGATGAAACTGGACAAGTTTCAAAAGAAATTTTAGAACAAACACAGGAAATTTTAGAATTTGCTGCAAAAAAAATTGGAAAAGAAGACAAGGAAATGGCGGTCACATTTGTGACCAACGAACGAAGCCATGAACTCAATCTAGAGTTTCGTGATACCGATCGTCCAACAGATGTTATCAGTCTTGAATATAAGCCGGAGTTAGAGATTGCCTTTGATGAGGAAGATCTGGAAAATGATCCCGACTTGGCAGATATGATGTCAGAATTTGATGCTTATATCGGTGAGCTTTTCATTTCCATTGATAAGGCACATGAGCAAGCTGAGGAGTACGGTCATAGTTTTGAACGTGAAATGGGCTTCTTGGCAGTGCACGGCTTTTTACACATTAACGGCTATGATCACTACACTCCCGAGGAAGAAGCGGAGATGTTCGGTTTACAAGAAGAAATTTTGACAGCCTATGGACTCACAAGACAATAAACGAAAATGGAAAAATCGTGACCTAATCTCCAGTTTAGAATTTGCCATTACAGGGATTTTTACTGCGATTAAGGAAGAACGTAATATGAGAAAGCATGCAGTGACGGCTCTTGTAGTCATTCTTGCAGGTTTTGTTTTTCAGGTGTCACGAATCGAATGGTTATTTCTACTTTTGAGCATTTTCATGGTAGTAGCTTTTGAGATTATTAATTCAGCTATTGAAAATGTAGTAGATTTGGCTAGTCACTATCACTTTTCTATGTTGGCAAAAAAAGCTAAAGACATGGCAGCTGGTGCTGTGCTTGCGGTTTCTCTTTTTGCCGCTTTGACAGGTGCACTCATCTTTCTCCCACGGATTTGGGATTTATTATTTTAAACAGTAAGAGGAAATTATGACATTTAAATCAGGATTTGTAGCCATTTTAGGGCGACCAAATGTAGGGAAGTCAACTTTTTTGAATCACGTTATGGGGCAAAAGATTGCTATCATGAGTGATAAGGCGCAGACAACGCGCAATAAAATCATGGGGATTTACACCACTGATAAGGAACAAATCGTCTTTATCGATACCCCTGGAATTCACAAGCCTAAGACAGCACTCGGAGATTTCATGGTGGAATCAGCCTACAGCACTCTTCGTGAAGTAGATACTGTTCTTTTTATGGTTCCTGCTGATGAACCACGTGGGAAGGGCGACGATATGATTATCGAACGACTCAAGGCTGCTAAGGTTCCTGTAATTTTGGTGGTCAATAAGATTGACAAGGTTCACCCAGATCAACTCTTGGCTCAAATTGATGATTTCCGTAATCAGATGGATTTCAAGGAAATTGTTCCGATTTCAGCCCTTCAGGGAAATAACGTTTCTCGTCTAGTCGATATTCTCAGTGAAAATCTTGAGGAAGGTTTCCAATATTTCCCTGCGGATCAAATTACTGACCATCCAGAACGATTCTTGGTTTCTGAGATGATTCGTGAAAAGGTCTTACACTTAACTCGTGAAGAAATTCCACACTCAGTTGCAGTAGTGGTGGACTCAATGAAAAGAGACGAGGATACAGACAAGGTTCATATTCGAGCAACTATCATGGTCGAACGTGATAGCCAAAAAGGGATTGTCATCGGTAAAGGTGGTGCCATGCTCAAGAAAATTGGGACTATGGCCCGTCGTGATATCGAGCTTATGCTAGGGGACAAGGTTTTCCTAGAAACTTGGGTCAAGGTTAAGAAAAACTGGCGAGATAAGAAGCTAGATTTGGCTGACTTTGGCTATAATGAAAAAGAATATTAAGAAGAGGTGGGCAGTAGCCTGCTTCTTGTTTTTAGAGAAGGAGGAGTTATGCCTGAATTACCTGAGGTCGAAACGGTTCGACGAGGTCTTGAAAAACTGATTCTAGGGAAGAAGATTGCTAGTCTTGACATTCGTTATCCTAAGATGATTAAGACAGATTTGGATCAGTTTCAGAAAGAATTGCCTGGTCAAGAGATTCAATCGATGGGGCGCCGTGGCAAGTATTTACTTTTCTTCCTGACAGATAAGGTCTTGATTTCTCATCTACGGATGGAAGGCAAGTATTTTTATTATCCAGGTCAAGCCCCTGAACGTAAGCATGCCCATGTTTTGATTCATTTTGAAGATGGAGGCACTCTAGTCTACGAGGATGTACGCAAGTTTGGCACTATGGAATTGCTTGCTCCTGAACTCTTAGATGCTTACTTTGTATCTAAAAAGCTTGGACCAGAACCTACTGAACAAGATTTTGACTTAGAGATTTTTAGAGGTGCCTTGAAGAAATCTAAAAAGCCTATCAAATCACATCTTCTCGATCAGACTTTGGTTGCTGGATTGGGGAATATCTACGTGGATGAAGTTCTCTGGAGAGCGAAAGTTCATCCTTCTAGAACTTCTAAAAGTTTAAGCGCCCAAGAGGCTAGAAAAGTCCATGATCAAACCATTGAAGTTTTGGGGCAGGCTGTTGAGAAAGGCGGTTCAACCATTCGCACCTATACCAATGCATTTGGCGAAGATGGGACCATGCAAGACTTTCATCAAGTCTATGATAAAGCTGGACAAGCTTGTTCACGTTGTGGATCCATTATCGAAAAAATTCAACTCGGTGGTCGTGGAACCCATTTTTGTCCAAAATGTCAAAGGAGAAAGTGATGAGAAAAATTATCGGAATCACTGGTGGTATTGCATCTGGGAAGTCCACCGTCACAAATTTTCTAAGACAAAAAGGGTTTGAAGTGGTAGATGCGGATGCTCTTGTCCACCAACTTCAAAAACCTGGTGGACGACTTTTTCAGATTTTAGTAGAGCATTTCGGTGAAAAAGTCCTTCTAGAAGATGGGGAACTGAATCGTCCATTACTAGCCAGTCTTATCTTTTCTAACTCTGAGGATAGAGAATGGTCTAAAGAAACTCAAGGACAAATCATCCGTGAAGAATTGGGCTCTTTGAGAGACAAGTTATCTCAGACTGAGGACGTGTTTTTCATGGATATTCCATTGCTTTTTGAACAGGACTATGCTTCATGGTTCGATGAAACTTGGCTAGTTTATGTAAGCCGAGATACCCAGCTGGATCGCTTAATGAACCGTGATCAGTTATCCAAAGAGTCAGCTGAAACTCGTTTAGCTTCACAGTGGCCTTTAGAAGAAAAGAAGAAATTTGCTACTTATATATTAGACAATAACGGCAGTCGAGAGCAGCTTTTGAGTCAAGTAGTGACCTTACTTGAAGGAGGCGATGCCCATGCAAGAGATTAGCTGGAAGGATAATCTTCGTATTGCTTGGTTTGGTTGCTTTTTAACAGGAGCCAGCATTTCTCTCGTTGTTCCTTTCATGCCTATTTTTGTCGAACAGTTAGGAATTGAAGGAGATCAAGTTGCCTTTTATTCAGGTTTAGCTATATCAGTCTCAGCCATTTCTGCAGCCTTTGTATCACCAATTTGGGGTATCTTAGCAGACAAGTATGGTCGAAAACCCATGATGATTCGTGCAGGGCTAGCCATGACTATTACTATGGGTGGTCTGGCCTTTGTTCCAAACGTTTTCTGGCTCTTGTTCTTACGCTTTCTTAATGGTGTTTTTACAGGATTTGTACCTAATGCGACAGCTTTAATTGCTAGTCAAGTCCCCAAAGATAGGTTGGGATACGCTCTAGGGACTTTATCAACTGGTGTTGTCGCTGGAACTTTGACTGGTCCCTTTGTCGGTGGTTTCATTGCCGAAATTTTTGGCATTCGAAATGTCTTTTTATTGGTTGGTGGTTTCCTGTTCTTGGCTGCTATCTTAACCATTCTTTTTATCAAAGAAAACTTTCAACCAGTGCCAAAAGAAAAAGCACTCCCTACAAAAGAGCTCTTTACTTCTGTTAAATATCCTTTTCTCCTGATAAATTTATTTCTAACTAGCTTTGTGATTCAATTTGCTGCCCAATCTATCGGTCCTATCCTTGCCCTGTATGTACGAGATCTGGGACAGAAAGAGAACCTTCTTTTTGTCTCTGGCTTGATTGTATCCAGTATGGGATTTTCAAGTATGATGAGTGCAGGTATCATGGGTAAATTAGGTGATAAAGTGGGCAATCATCGACTACTTGTCCTAGCTCAGGTATATTCAGTTTTTATATATCTATTATGTGCAAATGCGACTAGCCCATTCCAATTAGGCTTCTATCGTTTTCTATTTGGTCTGGGAACAGGAGCTCTGATCCCTGGTGTCAATGCTCTCCTAAGCAAAATGACTCCTAAAGTTGGCATTTCAAGGGTATTTGCCTTTAATCAAGTCTTCTTTTATCTAGGAGGAGTGATAGGTCCCTTAGCAGGATCAGCAGTAGCGGGACAATTTGGCTATCACTCAGTATTTTATGCAACAGCTCTTTGTGTAGCTCTCAGTTGTTTATTTAACCTTATCCAATTTAGAACATTATTAAAAGTGAAGGAAATCTAGTGCGAGTAAAAATCAATCTCAAATGCTCCTCTTGTGGCAGCATCAATTATCTAACCAGTAAGAACTCCAAAACCCATCCAGACAAGATTGAGGTCTTAAAGTATTGTCCTAAAGAAAGAAAAGTGACTCTACATCTTGAATCTAAGTAGAAATTATGGTAGAATAATAGGGATTTTAAGGAGTTTGATATGTATAACCTATTATTAACCATTCTATTAGTATTATCTGTTGTGATTGTGATTGCAATTTTCATGCAACCAACTAAAAACCAATCTAGCAATGTATTTGATGCCAGTGCAGGTGATTTGTTTGAACGTAGCAAAGCGCGTGGTTTTGAAGCTGTGATGCAACGTTTGACAGGAATTTTAGTCTTTTTCTGGCTAGCCATTGCCTTAGCATTGACGGTATTATCAAGTAGATAAGAAAATAATGGGCGAGACTAGGTCTTTGCCTATTTTTATTTTTAAAAGAAATAAGGTTTTACACCAAAAAGAAAATATTATAAATCTAGAAAGTAAACATGAAAGATAAAATAAAAGAATATTTACAAGAGAAGGGGCGAGTGACTGTAAATGACCTAGCTCAAGCTCTCGGAAAGGATAGTTCTAAAGACTTCCGTGAGTTAATCAAAACCCTTTCCTTGATGGAACGTAAGCACCAGATTCGCTTTGAAGAAGATGGCACTCTAACCCTAGACCAAAAGAAGAAGCATGAGATTACCCTAAAAGGGGTTTTCCATGCCCATAAAAATGGGTTCGGTTTCGTGAGCCTAGAAGGAGAAGAAGACGATCTTTTTGTTGGAAAAAGTGATGTTAACTACGCTATTGATGGTGATACGGTTGAGATTGTGATCAAGAAAGTTGCTGACCGTAACAAAGGAACTGCTGCAGAAGCAAAGATTATCGACATCCTAGAACACAGTTTGACGACGGTTGTTGGTCAAATCGTTCTAGATCAGGAAAAACCCAAATATGCAGGTTATATCCGTTCTAAAAATCAGAAAATTAGTCAACCGATTTATGTGAAGAAGCCAGCTCTCAAGTTAGAAGGGACAGAAGTTCTCAAGGTATTTATTGATAAGTACCCAAGTAAAAAACACGATTTCTTTGTCGCGAGTGTTCTCGATGTGGTGGGGCATTCAACAGATGTCGGAATTGATGTTCTTGAAGTTTTGGAGTCTATGGACATTGTCTCAGAATTTCCAGAGGCTGTTATCAAAGAGGCAGAAAGTGTGCCTGATGTTCCATCTAAAAAGGATATGGAAGGCCGTCTGGACTTGAGAGATGAGATTACTTTTACCATTGACGGTGCTGACGCCAAGGACTTGGACGATGCGGTGCATATCAAGGCCTTGAAAAATGGAAATCTGGAACTCGGAGTTCATATAGCAGATGTTTCTTACTATGTAACTGAGGGGTCTGCCCTTGATAAGGAAGCCTTAAATCGTGCGACCTCCGTTTATGTAACAGACCGGGTGGTTCCAATGCTTCCAGAACGCCTTTCGAACGGTATTTGTTCCCTCAATCCTCAAGTCGACCGCTTGACTCAGTCTGCTATTATGGAGATTGATAAACATGGTCGTGTTCGTAATTACACTATTACTCAAACTGTTATCAAGACAAGTTTCCGTATGACCTATAGTGATGTAAATGACATCTTAGCAGGTGACGAGGAGAAGAGACAAGAATATCAGAAGATTGTTCCAAGTATTGAGTTGATGGCTAAACTCCATGAGACTTTGGAAAGTATGCGAATTAAGCGTGGTGCTTTAAATTTTGATACCAATGAAGCTAAGATTTTAGTAGATAAAAAAGGCAAGCCAGTTGATATCGTTCTTCGTCAGCGTGGAGTTGCGGAGCGTATGATTGAGTCCTTTATGTTGATGGCTAACGAAACAGTTGCGGAGCACTTTAGCAAGCTGGACCTACCTTTTATCTATCGTATTCATGAGGAACCTAAAGCTGAAAAAGTTCAGAAATTTATTGATTACGCTTCAAGTTTTGGATTACGTATCTATGGAACTGCCAGTGAGATTAGTCAAGAAGCCCTTCAAGACATCATGCGTGCTGTAGAAGGTGAGCCATATGCGGATGTATTATCCATGATGCTTCTGCGTTCGATGCAGCAGGCTCGTTATTCTGAGCATAATCACGGTCATTATGGATTAGCTGCAGACTATTACACCCATTTTACCAGCCCAATTCGTCGTTATCCTGACCTCCTTGTTCACCGGATGATTCGTGACTATGGACGTTCTAAGGATGTAGCGGAACATTTTGAACAGGTTATCCCTGAGATTGCTACTCAGTCTTCTAACCGTGAGCGCCGTGCCATCGAGGCAGAGCGTGAAGTCGAAGCTATGAAAAAAGCTGAATACATGGAAGAGTACGTTGGTGAAGAATATGATGCAGTTGTTTCAAGTATCGTTAAATTTGGTCTTTTTGTTGAATTGCCAAATACAGTCGAAGGCTTGATTCACATCACAAATCTACCCGAATTTTATCATTTCAATGAGCGTGATTTGACTCTTCGTGGGGAGAAATCAGGAATTACTTTCCGTGTGGGACAGCAGATACGTATTCGTGTTGAAAGAGCGGATAAGATGACTGGTGAGATCGATTTCTCCTTTATCCCAAGTGAATTTGATGTCGTTGAAAAAGGCTTGAAACAGTCTGGTCGTAAGGATAGAGGTCGTCGTTCAGATAAGAAGGAAGACAAGAGAAAATCAGGACGCTCAAATGATAAGCACAAGCATTCACAAAAAGACAAGAAGAAAAAAGGAAAGAAACCTTTTTATAAGGAAGTAGCCAAGAAAGGAGCTAAGCATGGCAAAGGGCGAGGGAAAGGTCGTCGCGCAAAATAAAAAGGCGCACCACGATTATACAATCGTAGATACGCTGGAAGCAGGAATGGTCCTGACAGGAACTGAAATTAAGAGTGTTCGAGCTGCTCGTATCAATCTGAAAGATGGTTTTGCCCAAGTGAAAAATGGGGAAGTTTGGCTGAGCAATGTGCATATTGCACCCTATGAAGAGGGGAATATCTGGAATCAGGAACCCGAACGTCGTCGTAAACTCCTCCTTCATAAAAAGCAAATCCAGAAATTAGAGCAAGAAACAAAAGGGACAGGGATGACACTAGTTCCTCTGAAAGTTTATATTAAAGATGGTTATGCTAAGTTACTCTTAGGCCTTGCAAAAGGGAAGCACGATTACGATAAACGGGAGTCAATCAAGCGACGTGAGCAGAATCGCGATATTGCGCGCGTGATGAAAGCAGTCAACCAACGATAAAAAGAGGAATGAAGATGGAAAAACTAGTTGCCTATAAACGTATGCCTTTGTGGAATAAACAAACTATGCCTGAAGCTGTTCAGCAGAAACACAATACCAAGGTGGGGACTTGGAGCAAGATTACTGTTTTAAAAGGAACTCTCAAGTTTATTGAATTGACAGAGGATGGTGAGGTTCTAGCTGAACACCTCTTTGAAGCAGGGGCTGACAATCCCATGGCGCAACCACAAGCCTGGCACCGCGTAGAGGCTGCTACAGATGATGTGGAATGGTACTTGGAATTTTATTGTAAACCTGAGGATTATTTCCCTAAAAAATACAATACCAATCCTGTTCATTCAGAGGTTCTAGAGGCCTTGCAGACAGTAAAACCTGGACGAGCCTTGGATTTGGGTTGTGGTCAAGGCCGCAATTCCCTCTTTCTAGCCCAACAAGGTTTTGATGTGACAGCCGTGGATCAAAATGAATTATCTCTTGAAATCTTGCAAAGTATTGTGGAGCAGGAAGATTTGGACATGCCTGTTGGTCTTTACGATATCAATTCAGCTAGCATCGGGCAAGAGTATGATTTTATCGTCTCGACAGTTGTTTTGATGTTTTTGCAAGCAGATCGCATTCCTGTAATTATCAAAAATATGCAAGAGAAAACTACTGTTGGTAGCTATAATCTTATCGTTTGTGCTATGGATACGGAAGATTATCCTTGCTCAGTGAACTTCCCATTTACTTTTAAGGAAGGTGAACTGGCAGACTATTACAAGGACTGGGAATTAGTTAAGTATAATGAAAATCCAGGGCATCTCCACCGTCGCGATGAAAATGGTAATCGTATCCAACTACGCTTTGCGACCATGTTGGCGAAAAAGATAAAATAATCCAATAAAACGAATAGAGGATATAAAAATCTTCTATTCGTTTTTCTATATAAAGACTTGAGGGTGAATTATTATAATTATGCTATACTAGAAGTGTAGACAAAAAATAAAAGTTTATACTCTTCGAAAATCTCTTCAAACCACGTCAGCTTCGCTTTGCCGTACTCAAGTACAGCCTGCGGCTCGCTTCCTAGTTTGCTCTTTGATTTTCATTGAGTATAAGTAGCTAAAAGTTTTATGGATATTTTCAAATAATTAAAAGTTTCCATACCAATAAACAATATTTATGTAGGGAGGTAGTAGCATGACCAGTTTGCTAGTAGAAATCTATGATCGCCATTCCTTAGAAAAAAAATGTTTATCCAGCCTTCGTGAGTGACTGTGACGAGATCCTATTTCTTGCTAGGAAAAAAATCTCCGAAGAAGAAAAGTTATCATTAAAACATTTTTTGACGAATCAAGTCCCACATATAAAAGAGGTTCATTTTAGGCAACTAAGTCTTGAAAATCTAGCAGAGAATCTGGATACTATCCTCACAAATGACAAACAAATAACCTTTGATGTTTTTGGAAGTGACTCTTTACTAGCTCTATCTCTTTATCAGTATGCTTTGGACAGAAAGATACAACTTCTTGCAATAGATGTTGAATATGGTCTACAGTATGACTGGAAGTTTGGGGAATTGGAGAAAAAGGCCCTGTTGGTTCCAACTCTAACCATCCAACAGTTGATTGCCCTACGTGGTGGTAAACTACTAAAGTCCAAGCAACCTTTCCATACTCCTAAACAGATTACTGCCATTAAAAAATTGGCAAATAGCGCCCTCTCAAATCCAGAAAAATGGTTAAAAGTAACTCAATTTTTTGCTCTGGCAAAGACAAGTAATCTTCATTCTGAAACAGGAAAAGTGCTAGAGAATAATGGGAAACGGTATTCTTACCCTAAATCTATCATTTCCTTATTAACTGATGCTGACTTGCTCCATATTGAAGAGGAAACTTCTAATCGTGTTAGTTATACTTTTTCTACCCCCGAAGCCCAACTCCTTTGTCGTAGCAAAGGTCACATTTTAGAATTGTATCTCTATCTTTTAGCGCTAGAGTCAGAGTATTTTGATGAATGTATGATTGGGGCTGAAATAGATTGGAATGGTATTTTCCCTGAGGCTGATAATGTACAAAATGAGATTGATGTCGTCCTTCGTAAAGGTCGGTCCATTGTTTTTATTTCCTGTAAAATGACAGACTTATCAGTAGAGGCGATTAATGAATTAGAACTTTACGCCAACCATTTTGCTGGGGAAAGTTGCCTAAAACTAATTGTTTGTTCTGGAAAAATAAATCCAGCATATATGAATCGTTGCCATGAGTACGGAGTCCTAGTCATAAAAAATGATCAGATTTCTAACATTATTCCGATGTTAGAAAAGAAATTAAAAAGAAAAAAGGGATAGAATTCCTCTCTTAATTCGTTAAATAATTCTTGAAAAGGCGGGTTTTCCCAGTCTTTTTCTTATCCTTTTCGAATAAAGTAGAAAAGGGGGTATATATGTTTTTAGCCAGAGATGAAGAAGGAAGCCTAGTCAATGCCTTGGAGGATAAATTAGTTAAACAAAGCTATACTTGTCCAGCTTGTGGGACTAATGTTCGCTTGAGAAAAGGGAAAAATGTACGTACTCATTTTGCCCATGTATCCCTCAACCAGTGCGGCTTTTCCTATGAAAATGAGAGTTTAGAGCATCTGGAAAATAAGGTTGCCCTTTTTAATTGGACGCTGAAGAATGATAAGGCCGAGCTTGAATGTCCCATTCCCCAGCTAAAACAAATTGCAGATATTTTAGTCAATAAACAGCTTGCCTTAGAAGTTCAGTGTAGTCCTATTTCTCGCCAGCTTTTGGAGGAGAGAAGCCTGGGCTATCGAAAAAATGACTACCAAGTACTTTGGCTAGTCGGTCAAAAACTTTGGTTAAGGGAACGTTTGACTCAGCTCCAAAGAGATCTACTTTCCTTCAGTCAAAATATGGGCTTTCATCTGTGGGAATTAGATCAGCAAAGGGGCATGCTACGCTTGAAATATATGATCCATCAAGATTTGAAGGGGAATCTTTATTATCAAATAAGGGAATTTCCATATGGGCAAAGGAATCTCATAGAGATTTTACGGCTTCCTTACCAGAAGCAAAGAATAGCAAGTATGGATGTATCACAAGATGAAACGATTTGCGACTACATTCGCCAACAGCTCTATTATAAAAACCCTTACTGGATGAGAAAACAGGGGGAGGCTTATGCACAGGGAAAGAATCTACTAAATTTGGATGTTCAAGACTGGTATCCCCAAGTAAGGCCTATAGAAAAAGGCCATTTTTGCCAGATAACTGTAGATTTGCAGGGCTATTACGACAATTTTCAGGCCTATTATCAACAAAAACCAAAAACTGACACACAAAAGCTCTATCCACCTGCCTTTTATCAGCAATATTTCTTAAAAAATATGGTAAAATAGAAAGGATGGAGGAAACTTATGGTATTACAACGAAATGAAATCAATGAAAAAGATACATGGGATTTATCAACGATCTTTGAAACTGACCAGAAATGGGAAGAAGAACTCGCCCTTTTAACGGAAGATACAAAACAAGCAGCTAGTCTTGAAGGACATCTCTTGGATAGTGCAGAAAGTCTTCTTGATATTACAGAGCGTTATCTGGACTTGAGTCGTCGCCTTGAAAAACTTTATGTCTATGCACACATGAAAAACGATCAAGATACACGAGTTGCTAAATATCAAGAATACTATGCAAAAGCCATGACTCTTTATAGTCAACTTGATCAAGTCTTCTCTTTCTATGAGCCTGAATTTATGGCTATCACAGAAGAGCAGTATCAAAACTTTTTAGCAGAAGAACCAAAACTCCAGCCTTATAAACACTTCTTTGATAAACTATTGCAAAATAAGGACCATGTCCTTTCACAACGTGAAGAAGAGTTGCTTGCAGGTGCTGGTGAAATCTTCGGTGCTGCTAGTGAAACCTTTGCTATTTTAGATAATGCAGATATTGTATTTCCATTTGTTAAAGATGAAGATGGAAATGAAGTACAATTGTCACACGGCGTTTATATGCGCTTGGTAGAATCTAAAAATCGTGAGGTTCGTCGTGGAGCTTATGAAGCCCTCTATGCTACTTATGAGCAATACCAGCACACTTACGCTAAAACCTTGCAGACCAATGTTAAAGTGCAAAACTACCGTGCAAAAGTTCGAAACTATAAGAGTGCGCGTGAAGCAGCTCTTGCAGCAAACTTTGTGCCAGAAAGTGTTTATGATAATCTAGTATCTGCTGTTCGTAAGCATTTGTCGCTCTTGCATCGTTATTTGGCTCTTCGCTCAAAAATCTTGGGTATTCCAGACCTCAAAATGTATGATGTCTATACACCATTGTCTTCAGTGGAATACAGCTTTACTTATGAGGAAGCCTTGAAGAAGGCAGAAGAAGCTTTGTCAGTTCTTGGTGAGGATTACTTGAGCCGAGTTAAACGTGCCTTCAGCGAACGTTGGATTGATGTGTATGAAAATCAAGGCAAGCGTTCAGGTGCATATTCTGGCGGTTCTTATGATACCAACGCTTTTATGCTCCTTAACTGGCAAGATAACCTAGATAATCTCTTCACTCTCGTACATGAGACAGGTCACAGTATGCATTCAAGCTATACGCGTGAAACACAGCCTTATGCATACGGAGATTACTCAATCTTCTTGGCAGAAATTGCTTCAACTACTAATGAAAACATCCTGACAGAAAAATTATTGCAAGAAGTTCAAGATGACGCAACACGCTTTGCGATTCTCAACAACTTCTTGGATGGTTTCCGTGGAACAGTATTCCGCCAAACTCAATTCGCTGAATTTGAACATGCTATCCACCAAGCCGATCAAAATGGTGAAGTCTTGACAAGTGAGTTCCTAAACAATCTCTATGCTGACTTGAACCAAGAATATTATGGCTTGAGCAAGGAAGATAATCCTCAAATCCAGTATGAGTGGGCTCGAATTCCTCATTTCTACTATAACTATTATGTATATCAATATTCAACAGGTTTTGCTGCAGCTTCAGCCTTGGCTGAAAAGATTGTTCATGGTAGCCAAGAGGATCGTGATCGCTATATCGACTACCTCAAAGCAGGGAAGTCAGACTATCCACTCAATATCATGCGTAAAGCGGGCGTTGACATGGAAAAAGAAGATTACCTCAACGATGCCTTTGCAGTCTTTGAACGCCGTTTGGATGAGTTTGAAGCCCTTGTTGAAAAATTAGGATTGGCATAAGGCAGATGGTAAAGTCTTATAGTAAAAATGCCAATCATAACATGCGACGTCCTGTTGTCAAGCATGAGATTGTCGAGTTCATGCGCCACAGACAAAAGCAGGTGACGGGTTCCCTAAAAGAGCTAGAAAACTTTGCTCGCAAGGAGAATATTCCTATCATTCCTCATGAAACCGTCGCTTATTTTCGTTTCCTTATGGAAACCATTCAACCAAAAAACATTTTAGAAATCGGGACGGCTATTGGCTTTTCTGCCCTTTTGATGGCAGAGCATTCACCTAAGTCAAAAATCACCACTATTGACCGAAATCCTGAGATGATTGGTTTTGCCAAAGAAAATTTTGCAAAATTTGATAGCCGCAAACAAATCACTCTCTTAGAAGGTGATGCGGTAGATGTCCTGTCAACGTTGACTGAGACCTATGATTTTGTATTTATGGATTCTGCCAAGTCCAAATACATCGTCTTTCTACCAGAAATCCTCAAACACCTCGAAGTAGGTGGAGTCGTTGTCTTGGATGATATTTTCCAAGGAGGAGATATTGCGAGGGATATTATGGAAGTTCGACGTGGACAACGGACGATTTATCGTGGCTTGCAAAGACTATTTGATGCAACCTTAGACAATCCTGGCTTAACCGCTAGCTTGGTTCCACTTGGAGATGGGATTCTCATGCTAAGAAAGAATCAAGCAGAAGTAGAACTGCCTGATATTGATTGATTTCAGATATTTTTAAGACAATTTGGTAAAATAGATAAGGTAAACCTTTATTTAGTATACAAAAGGAGTAAACATGAAGAAAAAACTAATGGCAGGAGCCATCACATTGTTGTCAGTAGCTACTTTGGCTGCTTGTTCAAACAGTTCTGAAGGAACTGACTTGATTAGCATGAAAGGCGATGTTATTACTGAGCATCAATTCTTTGAAGAAGTCAAAAATAATGCTACTGCTCAACAAGTCTTGCTGAATATGACCATTCAAAAAGTTTTTGAAAAACAATATGGTTCAGAAGTAAGTGATAAAGAAGTAGATGATGCAGTTGCAGAAGAACAAAAGAAATACGGTGATAGCTATCAAACGATTCTCGCCCGTTCAGGTATGACTGCAGAAAGCCGTAAAGCTCAAATTCGTACAAGTAAATTAGTTGAGTATGCTGTTAAGAAAGCTGCTGAAGCTGAATTAACAGATGAAAACTACAAAAAAGCTTTTGAAGAGTATACTCCAGAAGTAACGGCTCAAATTATTAAACTTGACAGTGAAGATAAGGCTAAGGAAGTTCTTGCCAAAGCAAAAGAGTCTGGAGCTGACTTTGCACAACTTGCAAAAGACAATTCTACAGACGAAAAGACAAAAGAAAATGGTGGAGAAATTACTTTTGACTCTGCATCAACAGAATTACCAGATGTAGTTAAGAAAGCAGCTTTTGCTCTTGATGTCAACGGAATTTCAGATGTTATCACTGCTCCAGGAACTCAAGCTTATACAAGTAGTTTCTACATTGTTAAGTTGACGAAGAAATCAGAAAAATCTTCTAACTTGGATGATTATAAAGAAAAACTTAAAACAATCATTTTGACTCAAAAACAAAATGATGCAACCTTTGTTCAAGGTGTTATTAGTAAAGAATTGCAAGATGCCAACATTAAAGTTAAAGATCAGGCCTTCCAAAATATCTTTACACAATACATCAAAGGCGAAACAACTTCTGACAGCAGCAGTAGCACCTCAAACTAAGATAGTAATGAACTACCTTCCTCTGTCTGTAAGGTAGTTTTTAAGTTTATAAAATATCAACATTATAGTTTTAAAAGTCCTAGTAACTTAAAACGCTCGATAGGTCGGATAAGGGGAATACTCAAGACATTCTAGTCCAGAGTCTGTTTTGAGTAAAATTCGAATGTTTATACTGTAAGAGTTTTTTTCTAGGCTAAAAAATGGTATAATAGCATGTAAAACTAGAAATAATAAGGGAAAATAAAAATATTTTTCCGAAAGATAGGTGACATATGAAAATAAGTAAAAGGCACCTGCTGAATTATTCCATTTTGATTCCTTATTTACTGTTATCCGTTTTAGGATTGATAGTAGTTTATTCGACAACTAGTGCGACCCTTATTCAGGAGGGGAAAAGTGCATTATATCTAGTGCGAAATCAGGGGATTTTCTGGATAGCCAGTTTATTCTTAATAGCCTTAATCTATAAATTAAAATTAGGATTTCTTCGTAATGAGCGGTTGCTCTTTATCATTATGTTTGTCGAGCTGATACTCCTAGCTCTGGCA
The DNA here is from genome assembly GCF_041432445.1 of Streptococcus sp. 27098_8_69. Taxonomy (NCBI): domain Bacteria; kingdom Bacillati; phylum Bacillota; class Bacilli; order Lactobacillales; family Streptococcaceae; genus Streptococcus; species Streptococcus sp. 27098_8_69. The sequence continues at coordinate 42,268 of NZ_JAPVZO010000004.1, forward strand.
CGGTTAATAGGTAGTCCCATCAATGGAGCATATGGCTGGATCAAGGTTGGTCCCATCACGATTCAACCAGCAGAGTATCTAAAGATTATTATCATTTGGTACTTGGCTCAGCGTTTTTCAAAACAACAAGATGAGATAGCAGTTTATGACTTCCAAGTTTTAACCCTCAATCAGTGGTTGCCAAGAGCCTTTAATGATTGGCGTTTTGTCCTCTTGGTCATGATTGGTAGTTTGGCAATCTTCCCTGACCTTGGGAATGCTACCATCTTGATTTTGGTATCCTTGCTCATGTATACCATCAGTGGAATAGCTTATCGGTGGTTCACAACTATTCTGGGCTTACTAGCTGGTGTCTCTATGATTTCCTTAACAGCCATTCGGATAATCGGTGTTGAGAAATTCTCTAAAATTCCCGTATTTGGTTATGTTGCCAAGCGGTTCAGTGCTTTTTTCAACCCATTTAATGACTTGGCTGGAGCTGGACACCAGTTGGCCAATTCCTACTATGCCATGGTTAATGGAGGATGGTTTGGTCTGGGATTAGGAAATTCTATTGAAAAACGAGGGTATCTGCCAGAAGCCCATACAGACTTTGTCTTTTCGATTGTCATTGAAGAGTTTGGATTTGTAGGGGCAAGTCTTATTCTCGCTCTCCTATTCTTCTTAATTCTACGAATAATTTTGGTAGGTATTCGAGCAAGGGATCCTTTCAACTCAATGGTAGCAATCGGTATTGGTGGTATGATTCTAATACAGGTTTTTGTTAACATTGGAGGTATTTCAGGCTTGATTCCTTCAACAGGGGTAACCTTCCCTTTCCTTTCGCAAGGGGGGAATAGCCTCTTGGTTCTTTCTGTAGCCATAGCATTTGTATTAAATATTGATGCCAGTGAGAAGCGTGCGCGACTTTTTAGTGAATACGACGCACAGCTTTAAGACATAGATAACAAGGAGAAAAAAATGTCTCTTCAAAAGTTAGAAAATTATAGTAACAAAACGGTCGTACAAGAAGAAGTTCAAATCTTGACAGATATGCTGGAAGATATCACAAAAAATATGCTTCCTGCTGAAACCTTTGATAAGATTATGCACTTGAAGGAACTTTCTTCAAAACTTGACTATCAAGGGCTAGATAAAGTAGTAACAGGTCTTTCAAATGATGAGATGGTCTACATTTCTAGATACTTCTCTATTTTGCCTCTTTTAATTAACATCTCAGAAGATGTTGACTTGGCTTATGAGATTAACCATCTAAATAATGTCGATCAAGACTATCTGGGTAAATTGTCAACAACGATCAAAATGGTGGCTGAAAAAGAAAACGCTGCTGAGATTCTTGAACACTTGAACGTGGTACCAGTTTTGACGGCCCATCCAACTCAGGTTCAACGTAAGAGTATGTTAGATTTGACCACTCATATCCATACCCTTTTACGTAAATACCGTGACGTGAGAATGGGGCTCATCAACAAAGAAAAATGGCATAATGATCTTCGTCGCTATATTGAGATTATCATGCAGACAGATATGATTCGGGAGAAGAAACTAAAAGTAACCAATGAAATCACTAACGTGATGGAGTACTACAATAGTTCCTTCCTACAGGCTGTCCCTAACTTGATGTTAGAGTACAAGCGTCTAGCAAAAGAACAAGGAATTGATCTTAAACAAGCAAAACCTATTACTATGGGAATGTGGATTGGTGGAGACCGTGATGGAAATCCATTTGTAACAGCTGAGACACTTCTGCGTTCTGCTACCATTCAAAGTGAAGTGATTTTGAACTATTATATCAGTAAGATTTCTAGTCTTTATCGTACCTTCTCTCTTTCAACGAATTTGTCAAAAACTAGCAAAGCTGTTGAAGAAATGGCTGTTCAGTCTGGAGATACATCCGTCTTTCGTGAGAAAGAACCCTATCGTCGTGCCTTTCATTTGATTCAGTCCAAATTGATTCAAACTCTCTTGAATTTAAAAGAATGGTCTGTGGTTGGCTCGTCAGCTGATGAACGCCATCCTGTTGAACGTCTTCTTGGTACTCAAGGGCATCAACAAGGAGTGATTACTGACTATATTAGCAATCGACTTTCAGGAGCTATTCAAGAGCTGGCTGAAGATCGTCCACCATTTTACGAAACAGTTGAAGAGTTCAAAAAAGATCTATATACCATTAAGGATTCATTACTTGAAAACAGGGCGGAGTCCTTGCTTACAGGTGAATTTGCAGAACTTTTAGAAGCTGTAGAAGTCTTTGGTTTCTTCTTGGCCTCCATCGACATGCGTCAAGATTCAAGCGTCCACGAAGCCTGTGTAGCAGAATTATTGGCATCTGCTGGAATCAATGACCACTATAGTGATTTATCAGAAGATGAAAAATGTGACTTGCTATTGCATGAATTATTAGAAGATCCTCGAATCTTGTCTGCAACTCATGCTGAGAAGTCTGAACTTCTCGAAAAAGAACTGGCTATTTTCCAAACTGCGCGTGAATTAAAAGATCGTTTGGGAGAGGACGTTATTCGTCAAACGATTATCTCTCACGCAACTAGCGTATCAGATATGCTTGAGTTGGCTATCATGCTAAAAGAAGTAGGACTAGTTGATGCTGAAAAAGCGCGTGTTCAGATTGTTCCTCTCTTTGAAACAATTGAGGACTTGGACCATTCTGAAGAAACAATGAGAAAGTATTTCTCTCTACCACTTGCTAAGAAATGGATTGCTTCTAGAGACAATTACCAGGAAATCATGCTTGGTTACTCTGATAGTAACAAAGACGGTGGATATCTCTCATCTTGTTGGACACTTTATAAGGCCCAACAACAATTGACTGCTATTGGTGATGAATTTGGAGTCAAAGTAACCTTCTTCCATGGTCGTGGTGGTACCGTTGGCCGTGGTGGTGGCCCTACTTATGATGCTATTGCTTCTCAACCACTCAAGTCCATCAAGGATCGTATCCGTTTGACAGAGCAAGGGGAAGTTATCGGAAACAAATATGGAAACAAGGATGCTGCCTACTATAACCTTGAAATGTTGGTTTCAGCAGCTATCAACCGTATGATTACCAAGAAGAAGAGTGATACCAATACATCAAATCGCTATGAAGCTATCATGGACCAAGTAGTAGAACGTAGTTACGATATCTACCGTGAGCTAGTATTTGGAAATGACCATTTCTATGATTATTTCTTTGAATCTAGTCCAATCAAGGCTATTTCAAGTTTCAATATTGGTTCTCGTCCAGCAGCTCGTAAAACAATCACTGAAATCGGTGGTCTACGTGCGATTCCTTGGGTATTCTCATGGTCACAAAGTCGTGTTATGTTCCCAGGTTGGTATGGTGTTGGTTCAAGCTTCAAGGAATTTATTGACCAAGATCCAAAAAATATTGAATTCCTTCGTGATATGTATCAAAATTGGCCATTCTTCCAGTCACTCCTATCTAATGTTGATATGGTCTTGTCCAAATCAAATATGAACATCGCCTTTGAGTACGCTAAACTGTGTGAAAGTGAAGAAGTACAAGCAATTTACTATACTATCTTGGATGAATGGCAGTTGACTAAGGACGTTATCTTGGCTATTGAAGGCCATGAGGAGCTGTTGGCAGAAAATACTTATTTGAAAGACAGTCTCAACTACCGGATGCCTTATTTCAATATCCTTAACTATATTCAGTTGGAATTGATTAAGCGTCAACGTCGTGGTGAGCTATCTTCAGATGAAGAACGATTGATCCATACAACTATCAACGGAATTGCTACAGGATTACGTAATTCAGGTTGATACAAGTTAGATTTTATAAAAAAACGTGGGGATTTTTGTTAATATTTAAAATATTTTATGAAAACCCTTGACAAGTTTTAGTAAAATGATATAATTTAAGCATTCAGAAAGTAATCACTGAAATTTTTTAGAGAGTCTGTGGTTGGTGGAAACAGATAGGTGGAAGTGATGAAAATTGGGCTGAATGTTATTAAGAATTTGAAATCATAAGAATTCGGTGAGCACACCTTACAGTGCAACTCGTTTTAGCGAGTAAGAGCGATAGGACTAGTTCCTATAATTGAGGTGGCACCGCGCATCGACGTCCTCACACAAGTTTTTTGTGTGAGGACTTTTTCTGTGGGGAGGAAAAAATTATGGAAATCAAACGATGGCGTCGCTTGAATAAGTGATTGAATAAAAAAATAATAAGTTAAGAAGAAATAAGGAGAAAATTATGAAAAACAAACGTCTACTCGGTATTATCGTAGCATTAGCACTTGTAGTTGGAGGAAGCTTGGTATATTCTAGCTTAACGAAACAAGAAACTAAAACTGAGACAGCTAATAAAACAGCTAAAGTTGGTGTTCTTCAGTTTGTAAGCCACCCATCGCTTGACTTGATCTACCAAGGTATCCAAGATGGACTTGCTGAAGAAGGCTATAAAGGTGACCAAGTTAAAATCGACTTTATGAACTCTGAAGGTGACCAAAGTAAGGTTGCGACAATGAGTAAACAATTGGTGGCAAATGGAAATGATGTCGTTGTCGGTATTGCAACACCAGCAGCTCAAGGTCTTGCAAGTGCAACAAAAGACCTTCCTGTTATCATGGCAGCTATCACAGACCCAATTGGTGCTAACCTTGTACAAAACTTGGAAAAACCAGGTGGGAACATCACAGGGGTATCTGACCACAACCCTGCTGAACAACAGGTTGAATTGATCAAAACTTTGACACCTGATGTCAAGACGGTTGGAGCTCTTTACTCAAGTAGTGAAGATAACTCAAAATCACAAGTTGAAGAATTTAAAACTTACGCTGAAAAAGCTGGTTTGAAAGTCGAAACATTCGCAGTTCCATCAACTAACGAAATTGCTTCAACAGTGAACGTTATGACTGGTAAAGTAGATGCAATCTGGGTTCCAATCGATAACACAATCGCATCTGCATTCTCAACTGTCGTTTCAAGCAATCAAACAGCTAAAAAACCAATCTACCCAAGTGCGACTGCCATGGTAGAAGCTGGAGGTTTGGCATCAGTCGTTGTTGACCAACACGATCTTGGTGTTGCTACTGGTAAAATGATTGCCAAAGTCTTGAAGGGTGAAAAACCTGCGGATACACCAGTTAATGTCTTCTCAACTGGTAAATCAGTGATCAACAAAAAAGTTGCTCAAGAACTTGGAATCACAATTCCTGAATCAGTTCTCAAAGAAGCAGGTCAAGTAATCGAATAAGAATAAAGGAGGAGTTGGAGACATCTCCTCCAATTTTTAGAATAAAGGAAACGTATCAAACATGCTAATATCAATTATTTCACAGGGATTGGTCTGGGCTATCCTAGGTTTGGGAATCTTTATGACCTTTCGAATCTTGAACTTCCCAGATATGACAACTGAGGGTTCCTTCCCACTTGGAGGAGCAGTAGCAGTGACTTTAATTACCCAGGGAGTCAATCCTTTTCTTGCGACTTTAGCGGCTGTAGGAGCAGGGTGTCTTGCTGGTTTAGCAGCGGGGTTATTATATACCAAAGGGAAAATTCCAACTCTTTTATCAGGAATTTTAGTCATGACTTCTTGCCATTCTATCATGCTCATGATTATGGGACGGGCTAACCTTGGACTCTTAAACACCAAGCAAATCCAAGATGTTCTTCCATTTTCATCAGAGGTTAATCAATTACTGACAGGTTTAATCTTTGTGACTTTGGTTATCCTTCTCATGCTTTTCTTCCTAGATACCAAACTTGGACAGGCCTATATCGCTACAGGGGATAATCCAGACATGGCTCGTAGTTTTGGTATCAATACAGGACGTATGGAGCTTATGGGCTTGGTCTTGTCAAATGGTGTAATCGCACTTGCTGGCGCACTTATCGCTCAACAAGAAGGTTATGCGGATGTCTCTCGTGGTATCGGTGTTATCGTTGTTGGTCTTGCCAGCTTGATTATCGGTGAGGTTCTCTTTAAGAGTCTTACCCTTGCAGAACGCTTGGTTACCATTGTAGTTGGTTCCATCAGTTATCAATTCTTGGTATGGGGCGTTATTGCTCTTGGCTTTAACACCAGCTACCTCCGTCTATACAGTGCCCTTATCCTAGCCACTTGTCTAGTAATCCCAACCCTTAAGGATAAATATTTGAAAGGAGTCAAGTTAAGCAAATGACAGCAATTGTAGAATTAAAAAATGCCACAAAAATTGTGACAAATGGCTTTGACGAAGAAAAAATTATTCTAAACGATGTTTCACTTGAAATTTATGAACATGACTTCATCACAATCTTGGGTGGAAATGGTGCAGGGAAGTCAACCCTCTTTAATAGCATTGCAGGAACTTTACCTTTAACCAGTGGTAGTATTCGCATCATGGGTGAGGATGTGACTCATTTCAGCCCTGAGAAACGTGCTAAGTATCTCTCTCGTGTCTTCCAAGATCCCAAAATGGGTACTGCCCCTCGTATGACCGTTGCAGAAAACCTCTTGATTGCAAAGTTTCGTGGAGAAAAACGTGGTCTCATTCCAAGAAGACTCTCAGCTTACAAGGAAGAATTTCAAGCAACCATTGAGAAAGTTGGAAATGGCCTAGAGAAACACTTGGATATACCGATTGAATTCTTGTCAGGTGGACAAAGACAGGCCTTGAGTCTCTTGATGGCAACCTTAAAACGTCCAGAGCTCCTTTTACTGGATGAACACACAGCTGCTCTTGACCCTAAAACAAGTGTCGCCTTGATGGAATTGACAAATGACTTTATCAACAAGGACCATCTAACAGCTTTGATGATTACCCACCATATGGAAGATGCTCTCAAGTATGGAAATCGCCTCATTGTTATGAAAGATGGACAAATCATCCAAGATTTGAATAAGGATGAAAAAGCCAAGATGAAAATTTCCGATTACTATCAACTTTTTGAGTAGATAATTTTTAAATCAAGTATCCTTAAAAACTTAGAAGTAAGCTTTTGCTTCTAAGTTTTTTGGTGAATTTTAAATATTACTGTTTTTTCCTATTCATCAGTTTTACTTTGGAGTATAATCAGTATAAGAATCTTAAACTTGGATAGGAGTAGGAGATAAAAAGATGACTTACACACAAGAAGATTTTCAAGAATGGATTTTTCAAATTGGATTTAAGATGGACTATTTTACTAGGGAGTTTGCTGAGGAACAAGGCCTTCATTTAGACTATAGCATGAAGTCTTTGGATGATTTGGAGGCTTGGATCTTGGCTCACTACGATGACCACCATGTTTTGATAGCAGACCGCCAGATGTTGGATTATTTGACCGTTTATATCGGTGAAACCTTCCGTAAGCATCTAGGAGGTAAATGGTTTATTGATCTTAAAAATAAAAAGAATGCCTATTATTCTATGCCTGTATTGACTGATCCATCCTATAGAGGAGTGGTATACAAAGCACCATTGACTTATGCAACAGCTTGTATCAGTAGAAAAGATGGTCAGTATATTAGCAGGATATTGAAAAATAATCTCAAAAATCAGGTGAAATAGGATTTTATTTCTTTCAAATATTAGAATGATTTGCTCAGAAAATTCAGTTTTTCATGATAGCTGGAAACTTATGAAATAGTCTCATGTAAAGTGTATGAAATGGTTTACTTTTTTTCAGAAATAAGCTATACTAGTTAGAGTAAACTGTGATAAAATGGAGGTATTGTCTATGGTTGACAAGAGACTCATCGAAGAGATCAAAAACAATACCAATATTGTCGAAATCATAGGAGAAGTGATTTCTTTACAAAAATCTGGACGGAACTTTTTAGGGCTCTGTCCTTTTCATGGTGAAAAGACCCCTTCCTTTAACGTGGTCGAGGATAAGCAATTTTACCACTGTTTTGGATGTGGTCGTTCTGGAGATGTTTTTAAGTTTATCGAGGAGTATCAGCAGGTAACCTTTGCGGATGCAGTGAGGATATTAGCTGAGAGACTTGGGATTCAGATGGCAGCGCCTGTTCAAGGTTCTGTACAGCCTAGGTCGCCCCATCAAAATCTCTACGATATGCATGAGAAAGCCGCTCGTTTTTATCATGCCATTCTCATGACGACTAAGATGGGTGAAGAGGCGAGAAACTATCTCTATAAACGTGGCTTAACAGATGATGTTCTCAAGCATTTTATGATTGGTTTAGCTCCAGCAGAACGCTCTTATCTCTATCAACGTTTAGCTGATGATTATAGTGAAAAGGACTTGCTGGATTCGGGTTTGTTTTATCTATCTGAGAGTAACCAATTCTTTGATACCTTTCATAATCGCATTATGTTTCCTCTTTCAAATGATCAAGGAAAGGTGATTGCTTTTTCTGGTCGTGTATGGCAAGAGACTGATTCTCAAACTGGAAAGTATAAAAATAGTCGAGCGACGGCAATTTTTAACAAAAGTTACGAATTATATCATTTGGAGAGGGTAAAAAAAGGATCGGGCAAGGCTCCTGAAATCTACCTGATGGAAGGGTTTATGGATGTCATTGCGGCTTATCGTGCTGGTATTGAAAATGCAGTTGCTTCTATGGGTACCGCACTGACGAGTGAACATGTGGAGCATCTGAAACGCTTTACCAAAAAAGTGATTGTCACCTATGACGGAGATAAGGCTGGGCAAACTGCCACAGCTAAGGCCTTGGATGAACTTAAAGATTTACCTGTCCAAGTAGTCCAGATTCCTGACGCAATGGATCCGGATGAATATCTACAGAAAAACTCTCCTCAAGACTTGGCTTATCTCTTAACCAATACACGCATCAGTCCTGTTGAGTTTTACATTCATCATTTCAGACCTGAAAATAGTGAAAATCTACAAGCTCAAATTGAATTCATAGAGAAAATTGCTCCCTTAATCGCCAAGGAACCCTCTATCACAGCTCAGAATTCCTACATTCACATTTTGACGGATCACTTGCCATCTTTTGACTATCAGCAAGTCGAACATATTGTCAATGAAAGTCGTGTTAGACAGAGAAAGGAGAAGGTCAAGGAGACCTATAGTCCTAGTCCTATCACTATGTCTGTCACCAAGCAACTGACAGCAGTGATGAGAGCGGAGGCTCATATCCTCTACCGAATGATGGAACATCCTTTGGTGCTCAATGACTACCGCTTAAGAGATGACTTTATTTTTGAAACTCCAGAGTTTCAGACCTTATATGGACTCCTGATTGATAATGGAAGTATCTCGTCTGAGGATTTGGCTCATCAGACCAGAGAAGTGGAGAGTGCTTGGTATCAAGTCCTAGCCTTAGATTTGCCACCTGAGATGTCCCCTCACGAGTTAGTCGAAGTGGAAGAGTCTCGAAAAAGAGCTCTTTTGAATCAGGAAAATCTGCAAATTAAAAAGAAAGTTCAGGAAGCTAGCCATGTCGGTGATACAGACACCGCATTAGAAGAGCTAGAACGCTTAATTGCCCAAAAAAGAAGAATGGAGTAAGAATGGCAACAAAACAAAAAGAAGTAACAACCTTTGACGTCCAAGTAGCGGAATTTATTCGTAATCATAAAAAAACTGGCACAGCAACTGATGATGAAATCAATAACGCCCTCGTAATTCCCTTCACTTTAGATGTGGAAGGTATTGAGAATCTTTTGCAACGCATTCAAGATGCTGGTATCTCAATTACGGACAACGACGGAAATCCAAGTGCGCGTGTTTTGAGCACTGAGGAAGAACCAGAGTTGACTGATGAAGATTTGATTGGTTCAACCTCTGCTAAGGTCAATGACCCTGTCCGTATGTATTTGAAAGAAATCGGGGTTGTGCCTCTGCTTACAAATGAAGAGGAAAAAGAGTTGGCCCTTGCTGTTGAAGCGGGTGATATCGAAGCTAAACAACGTCTAGCAGAAGCTAACCTTCGTTTGGTAGTATCTATCGCTAAACGATATGTTGGACGTGGGATGCAGTTCCTTGACTTGATTCAAGAAGGAAACATGGGCTTGATGAAGGCGGTTGATAAGTTTGACTACTCTAAAGGATTCAAATTCTCGACTTATGCGACTTGGTGGATTCGTCAGGCTATTACTCGTGCCATTGCTGACCAAGCTCGTACGATTCGTATTCCAGTACACATGGTTGAAACCATTAACAAGCTTGTCCGTGAGCAGCGTAATCTTCTCCAAGAATTGGGACAAGATCCAACTCCTGAACAAATCGCTGAACGCATGGATATGACACCAGACAAGGTCCGTGAAATCCTCAAAATTGCTCAAGAGCCAGTTTCACTTGAAACACCTATCGGTGAAGAGGATGACAGCCACCTTGGGGACTTTATCGAGGACGAAGTGATTGAAAATCCAGTGGACTACACAACTCGCATCGTTTTGCGTGAGCAGTTGGATGAAGTGCTAGACACCTTGACTGACCGTGAAGAAAATGTTTTGCGTCTTCGTTTTGGCCTTGATGATGGAAAAATGCGTACTCTAGAGGATGTTGGAAAAGTCTTTAACGTAACACGTGAACGTATCCGTCAGATTGAAGCAAAAGCTTTGAGAAAACTTCGTCAACCAAGTCGTAGTAAACCACTCCGCGACTTCATTGAAGATTAAGCTGAAGGAGAGTGAAAATGGCTTATACAGAAGAACAGATTGAAAACATCAAAACACGTATTTTGACAGCGTTAGAAGAAGTTATTGACCCTGAATTGGGAATTGATATCGTCAATCTAGGCTTGATCTACGAGATTCGTTTTGATGGAGATACAGGTGAGACTGAGATTGATATGACGCTAACGACAATGGGATGTCCACTAGCAGATCTCTTAACAGACCAAATCTATGATGCTATGACGGATGTTCCAGAGGTTACTAACGTTGAAGTAAAATTAGTTTGGTATCCAGCTTGGACAGTTGAGAAAATGAGCCGCTATGCTCGCATTGCATTAGGTATCAAGTAAATAAATTATAAAAAGAGAAATAGTGTTGACGCCAGGAAATTCCCAGCTTTTATACTATCTCTCTTTTAATTTGCTGATTTTATTTGAAGAAAATGGTATAATGGTTACTATGGAAAAAGAGAAATTACGCATCAATATGCTAAGTTCAAGTGAAAAGGTAGCTGGTCAAGGTGTGTCTGGTGCTTACCGTGAACTGGTGCAGCTTTTGAAACGAGATGCGAAAGACCAACTGATAGTAACGGAAAATCTACCGATTGAGGCGGACGTTACTCATTTTCATACGATTGATTTTCCTTATTATCTCTCGACCTTTCAGAAAAAACGTTCTGGACGTAAGATTGGCTATGTTCACTTCTTACCTGATACCTTGGAAGGTAGTTTGAAGATTCCATTCTTCTTAAAGGGGATTGTCAAACGCTATGTATTTTCTTTTTATGACCGTATGGAGCATCTGGTTGTGGTCAATCCTAGCTTCATTGAGGATTTGGTTGCTGCTGGAATTCCACGTGAAAAAGTGACCTATATTCCTAATTTTGTCAACAAAGAAAAATGGCATCCACTTCCTATAGAGCAAGTCGAACAACTTCGTAAAGATATGGGGATTGATGAGAATCAGTTTGTAGTCGTTGGTGCAGGTCAGGTTCAGAAGCGCAAAGGAATAGATGACTTTATCACTCTAGCTGAGGAATTACCTGATATCACTTTTATTTGGGCTGGAGGTTTCTCATTTGGCGGGATCACCGATGGTTATGAACGCTATAAAAAAATTATGGATAACCCTCCTGAAAATCTAATTTTCCCAGGGATTGTTGATCCAGAACGGATGAGAGAACTCTATGCCTTGGCTGATCTTTTCTTGCTTCCAAGTTATAACGAGCTCTTTCCAATGACTATTTTAGAAGCTGCGAGTTGTGAAGCACCCATTATGCTTCGTGATCTAGATCTTTACAAGGTCATTCTTGAAGGAAATTACAGACCAACAAGTGATGTAGAAGAGATGAAAGCGGCTATCTTGGAATATCGAGAGCATCCAGAAGCACTAAAAGAATTAAAAGAAAAGGCTAAGGCCATTTCAAGAGAATATTCAGAAGAGCATCTTCTTGAGATCTGGCTAAAATTCTATCGGGAGCAAGCAGATTTAGGAAAAAAATGAGGTAGTATATGCGAATTGGTTTATTTACAGATACTTATTTCCCGCAGGTCTCGGGTGTTGCGACCAGTATTCGAACCTTAAAAACAGAACTTGAAAAGCAAGGACATGCCGTCTTTATCTTTACAACAACAGACAAGGATGTTAATCGTTATGAAGACTGGCAGATTATTCGTATCCCTAGTGTTCCTTTCTTTGCCTTTAAGGATCGACGTTTCGCCTATCGTGGATTTACGAAAGCTCTTGAGATAGCAAAACAATACAAGCTGGATATTATTCATACGCAGACTGAGTTTTCTCTTGGTTTATTAGGGATTTGGATAGCGCGTGAGCTGAAAATCCCTGTTATTCATACCTATCATACCCAGTACGAAGATTATGTTCACTATATCGCTAAAGGGATGTTGATTCGTCCAGGTATGGTCAGGTATCTTGTGAGAGGCTTCCTTCATGATGTTGATGGTGTGATTTGTCCGAGTGAAATTGTGCGCGACTTGTTATCGGATTATAAGGTCAAAGTTGAAAAGCGTGTTATTCCTACAGGGATTGAGCTAGCCAAGTTTGAACGACCTGAGATTGGACCAGAACATATCGCAGACTTACGGGTTAAACTAGGTATTAAGGAAGATGAAAAAATGCTTCTTAGCCTTTCGCGTGTGTCTTACGAGAAGAATATTCAGGCGGTACTAGCTGCATTTGCAGAGGTTCTAAAAGAAGAACAAAAGGTGAAATTAGTCGTTGCTGGTGATGGGCCTTATCTGGAAAACCTCAAGGAGCAAGCAGGAGATTTGCAAATTCAGGATTCTGTTATCTTTACAGGTATGATCGCTCCGAGTGAGACAGCACTTTACTATAAGGCTGCTGACTTCTTCATTTCAGCTTCTACAAGTGAGACTCAGGGGTTAACCTATCTAGAAAGTTTGGCTAGCAAGACACCAATTATAGCTCATGGAAATCCCTATCTTGATAACCTCATCAATCATAAAATGTTTGGAACGCTTTATTATGAAGAGAGAGATCTAGCAGGGGCTATTTTAGAAGCTTTAATTGCAACTCCAAAGATGGATGAGAAACTTTTGGCTGAAAAATTGTATGAAATTTCAGCTGAGAATTTTGCTAAGAGAGTCCATGAGTTTTATTTGGATGCTATCATCTCAAACAATTTTGAAAAAGAATTGACTGCAGATGAACCTGTTACGAAACGTATTTTAAAGACAGTATTTTATATACCACAACAGGCAGTTTCAGTTCCAGTCAAAAGTTCTAAACGAATGTTAAAGGCATCTAAGAAACAGTTGAATGATTTGAGAGATTATTGGAATGACTAAGATCATCAAAGAAAGGAAATGAAGAAATGAAAAAGAAATTTATGAGAAGTAGTCGAGATCAAAAAATCGGTGGAGTATGCGCTGGTCTAGCTAATTATTTTGATATTGATCCTACAATTGTACGTGTAATCTGGGGAGTTCTAGCTTTTTGTTATGGTAGTGGACTTATTGCTTACTTAATTTTATGGGCAATTGCTCCAGTTTCGGAAGAATATTAAAAATAGGGAATTATAGAAAAGGAGAGAATAATGGCATTTGGTGATAATGGAAAACGTAAAAAAACATTTTTTGAGAAATTGACACTATTCGTCGTTTTGATTATGTTGTTTGTAACCTTAGCAGGTATCTTTGCTACAGCCATTGGTGTATTTAGCAGATTTTAAAATGCTAGATTTTCTAGCAAGTAGTAATAGTTGGTGACTGGGATTTCCCAGCCCTTTTTAAAGTGAGAAAAGAATATGAGTATGTTTTTAGATACAGCCAAGATTAAGGTCAAGGCTGGAAATGGTGGCGATGGGATGGTTGCCTTTCGCCGTGAAAAATACGTCCCTAATGGCGGTCCATGGGGTGGCGATGGAGGCCGTGGAGGTAACGTTGTCTTTGTTGTAGATGAAGGTTTACGTACCCTGATGGACTTCCGTTACAATCGTCATTTCAAAGCCCAATCGGGTGAAAAAGGGATGACCAAAGGAATGCATGGTAGAGGGGCAGAAGACTTGATTGTTCGAGTGCCTCAAGGTACAACTGTACGTGATGCGGAGACTGGGAAAGTTCTCACTGATTTGATAGAGAACGGCCAAGAGTTCATCGTGGCTCATGGAGGTCGTGGTGGTCGTGGGAACATCCGTTTTGCGACACCAAAAAATCCTGCTCCAGAGATCTCTGAGAATGGAGAACCTGGTCAGGAGCGCGAATTACAGTTAGAACTTAAAATTCTTGCGGATGTTGGTTTGGTTGGATTCCCTTCAGTTGGAAAATCAACTCTGCTCAGCGTAATTACCTCTGCAAAACCTAAAATTGGTGCCTATCACTTTACAACAATCGTTCCAAATCTTGGTATGGTCCGTACCCAATCAGGTGAGTCCTTTGCAGTGGCAGACCTTCCTGGTTTGATTGAAGGAGCAAGTCAAGGTGTGGGCTTGGGAACTCAATTCCTTCGCCATATTGAGCGTACTCGCGTTATCCTTCACATCATCGATATGTCAGCCAGTGAAGGTCGCGATCCTTACGAAGATTATCTAGCTATTAACAAAGAGTTGGAATCTTACAACCTTCGTCTGATGGAGCGTCCCCAAATCATTGTTGCTAATAAGATGGATATGCCAGAAAGCCAAGAGAATCTTGAAGAATTCAAGAAAAAATTGGCAACTAACTTTGATGAGTTCGAGGAATTACCAGCAATCTTCCCAATATCAGGTTTGACTAAACAAGGTTTAGCACCTTTACTAGATGCAACAGCAGAGCTCCTTGATAAGACTCCAGAATTCCTTCTTTATGACGAGTCAGAAATGGAAGAAGAAGTTTATTATGGCTTTGACGAAGAAGAAAAACCATTTGAAATTAGTCGTGATGACGATGCAACTTGGGTACTTTCAGGTGAAAAACTCATCAAACTCTTTAACATGACTAACTTTGATCGTGATGAGTCTGTCATGAAGTTTGCTCGTCAGTTGCGTGGTATGGGAGTTGATGAAGCTCTCCGTGCTCGTGGCGCCAAGGATGGAGATTTGGTTCGTATCGGTAAGTTTGAATTTGAGTTTGTAGACTAGGAGATAGCTATGGGAGATAAACCGATATCTTTCCGAGATGCTGATGGAAATTTTGTTTCTGCAGCAGACGTCTGGAATGAGAAAAAGTTAGAAGAACTGTTTAATCGTCTCAATCCAAATAGAGCTTTGAGACTAGCAAGAACTAAAAAGCAAGCAGACAGTAGCAAATCATAAAATTAACCCGTGATGATAGCCATCACGGGTTTTTGTTACCGATCAAAAAATAGAGGTGGTGCAAATTGTTTGAGGCGTTCAAAGCAAGATTGAGCTTGTTCCTTATCCTCGCAGATAACCAAACAGACATCATTTCCACAGATAGTAGCCACTATTTCAGGGAAGTTTAGGGCGTCCAAGATAGATCCGAAGGATTGTGCCAAACCTGGATAGGTTTTGATAACAACCTGGTGTTGGACGGGTTGCATCATGTAGAGTGCTTCTTCCATATAGACTTCTAGCCGTTTTTCCCACTTGGATGTAGAGTCAGTGTTGATTGAATAATAGGAGTGTTCACCTTCACGAATCTTAGAAAGATTCATCAGGTTAATGTCTCTTGAAAGTGTTGCTTGTGTGACCTGTACTCCGTTTTCAATCAGTAGTTCTTGTAATTCAGTTTGGGTATGAATTTTTTGTTTAGTGATTAAGGCTCGGATGAGCTGGTGTCTTTGCTCGGCTTTGTTCATCTACAGTTACCTCCCTTTGAAAAGGTATCTCAAGATTGGACTGTTCAAGGTCGACAGTCAAGTGATAGTCTGTATTGTCACGTACAGTAATCTCAAAGTCTGTTGTGTAAAGAACGAGACGTACTGTATCGCCTTCTTTTAGTTTGTAAATAGTTGGTTGGAGTTCAAATTGAAATTCCATCCATTCATCAGGCTTAACTTCCTCAATTTTCAGTAAATCATGACGATTTTGAAGATTGAGATAGCCTTTGGTGATAACGCGCTGTGCATTTGGGCTAAACGGTAGCTCGCAAAGATTTTCCAGCATGTGGTAACGACCATTATCAATCGTACGAGCAGACAAGACTCCTGGATACGGTTGTAGGTATTTCTTTTGACCAAGTTCGAGAAGTTGGGCAGATAGTAAGCCTTTGTTTGTACTTGATTTGAGACGGAGGTTTAGTTTAACACGCCCATTGAGATGAAGTTCTTCTGTCACTGGCAGGTCAATCGTAACTTGATTGACTTTCCCTTGATAGAGTTCATTATTAAAGGTTTGGTAAGTTTTTCCAAATCGTTCAAAATCAGAGTCTTGATAGTGGTTTTGAATGACAGCTTCTTCAGTACCTAATGTGAAAGTTTTGTGGTCAGTTTGATTTCCAAAATCTTCAAGAGTCATCCATGTTTGAGGAGCTGTATTGTCTTGCCAAACGATTCTTGGAAGTCGGTAATCAGTTTCATGCCCCAATAATTTCTGTGTCAAAAGAGCATTCATGGATTCACGGAAATCAATAGACTGCCAGTTGTTCATATAAACATGGGCCCCGTTATGATAAAAGAGGTGTTTATTAATATGACTTGGAAGAGCATTAAACATTTGATAGACGTGAAGTGGTTTGACATTCCAGTCTTGCGAACCGTGGGTAAAGACAACTTCAGCCTTAACTTTTTCAGCATTAAGTAGGTAGTTTCTGTCATGCCAGAATTGGTTATAATCTCCAGTTTTACGGTCTAGATTTTTCTTGAGTTCTTCTATAGACTCTTTATGAGCTTCGTTTCCACGAATATAGTCACCAGCTAAGAGATTACGAGAATAAGTTAATTCATCTAATGAATCGAAGTCCTCCCCTGGATAGCCACCAGGGCTTGTTACCAGACCATTTTCTCGATAATAGTTGTACCAAGAAGAAATACCGGCTTCAGCAATAATGACTTCTAAACCATCAACTCCTGTAGTTGCAAGACCATTAGACATTGTTCCTAGATAAGAAAGACCAGTAGTGGCAACTTTTCCATTTGACCAGTCAGCCTTGACCTGACGTTTACGACTGTGGTCTGTGAAGGCACGACAACGACCATTGAGCCAATCAATAACATTTTTATAGGCTTCAACTTGGCGGTAATCTCCGTTGGTCATTTGACCTTGAGAATCCTTGGTTCCAAGACCAGATACGTAGATATTTGCAAATCCTCTTGGAAGGAAGTAGTCGTTAAGTGTGTAGCTGCTATTGATATGAGTCAGTTTTTCTTCAGCTTCTGGAACGAGTTCTGCTTGGCCAACTGGTTCAACCAAGTCTAATGTTGGTTTTTCTAGAGAAATTTCATGCGGTTCCTTGACTTCTAGCTCAACTTCCATTTTGTAAAGAGCTTTATCGCTTGCTTTATCATTGGTTCCTTGATGGTAAGGACTTGCCGTCATAACAGCTGGAATTTTGCCGTGGTAAGATGGACGAATAATGTTTACCTTGATAAGATCTGGCAGTCCATCATTATCAGAATCAACTCGACTTTCCACATAAACAACTTCCCGAATAGCATTGTTTGCAGAGAAGGTTGCCAAGCTCTTACCATTGAAGTAGTGGTAATCATTGTTCTCAGGGATAAGACCATCGCTAACCAATTGATCGATCAAGGTATTTCCCTTTTTAGTGCGCGTGTTAAGGAGTTGATAGAGATTGTCAATCAAATCTCCGTATACAATTGGGAATGCCGTTTCTTTGTGAAAAACAAGACCATCTTCAAAGTCCGTTAAGTAGCTGAAACCAAGCAACTGAAAGGCAACAGTATAGAAAATTTCTGCAGTTAATTCACGATCAGAGTTGAAGAAAGTGAGCAGATCAGTTTCTTTATCAACCGCTAAAGTTGAGAGGGGATAATCCGTATTTTTGTAATTGAAAAAGCAAGTTCTAACAAAAGCTTCAAACAGTTCTTTATCAGAATTTGATTGGTCAAGCTTGAATCCAAGGCTGGATAATTCCCGTAAAGCTTGTTGCTGGCTTACAGGATAGTAACTGAATTGATTAAAACGCATAGATGCCTCCTTTGAAGAATCATTCTAAATTTATTATATCAAAAAAGTAGGGGAAATGATAGAAAATACAAGTAACTGTTATAATAAACTAAAAAGGATGACTTCGTGAAATGGAATATAAAAAGACAGATTCGAGGAATCTATTAAATTAAAAATACAGAAATCATAGATTTGAAAAATAATTGAAATATTTTAGATTGCACGCTTAATATAAAATAAAAAACTAGCCATGGAATTAGTAGTAGCTACTAAATTCTATGACTAGTTGTAGAGTTTAAGGTTTTGACTTGATAATTTTAGTTTGTTTAGACAGTGATTGGAGTGTTTGGTCACTTAATTTTGAATCCGTTATAATGGTGTCGATATCTGAGATATTGTAAAATGTGAAGAAATCAAATTTATCAAATTTGCTATGGTCAGCTAGGAGATATTTTTTGTTGGCGTTTTCAAGTGCTAATTTCTGCGCTTCACCTTCGTCTTCACTAAAAGTAGCGATAGCTTGATCCTTGATACCATTACAACTAACGAAGGCTTTTGAAAATTGCAAACTAGCGATATCTTGAAGAGTGAGAGTACCGACAAAAGCTCCTGTAATTGAACGATAATTACCACCGATTAGAATGAGATCAGTTAGCTTACGCTCGTTTAGAATAAGAAATACAGGCAAACTATTGGTAACAACACGAATGTTATCGATAGGAAGCTCACGCGCAAAGAATTCTAATGTGGTACCTGGACCAATGAAAATAGTTTCTCTTTCTTCAACTAAGTGACCTGCAAAGCGAGCAATTTCTTGTTTTTCTGCTGTTTGTAGCCCTTGTTTTTCAACGTTAGAACGCTCATTATTTAATAAGGAACCTGTTCGAAGTTTTTCAGCACCGCCATGAACTCGAACCAGCAAATCCTTATCTGCTAACTCTTGTAAATATCGTCTAGCTGTCATATCGGAAATATCAAGGCGATTCATAATCTCTTTAACAGTGATAGTTCCTTTTGTATTAACAATGTCTAAAATAGTATCTAATTTTTCTTGCTTCAGCATTGAACCACCCCCAAATCTAATATTATTTTATCATATTTTAAACAGCTAAGCAACTTAAAGAAAACAAAAATAAACAAAAAAAAACATCTAGTTTGTAAACTTAGATGTTTTTTTAGGTTAGGTATTAATTTAGTCCATAGTTATAGTCATCATCCTGCATAGCTTCAACTTCACCAAGTAGATAGCCATTACCAACTTGAGAGAAGAAGTCGTGGTTTGATGTACCAGTTGAAATCCCATTCATAACGATCGGGTTGACATCGTCAGCTGAATCAGGGAAGAGAGGATCTTGCCCCAAGTTCATAAGGGCTTTATTTGCATTGTATCGAAGGAAGGTTTTAACCTCTTCAGTCCATCCGACTTCGTCATAGAGGCTCTCTGTGTAGCCTTCTTCATTCTCATAAAGAGTATAGAGAAGGTCGTACATCCATTCTTTGAGTTTTTCTTGTTCATCTTCTGGCAATTCATTGAAACCAAGTTGGAATTTGTAGCCGATGTAGGTTCCGTGTACAGACTCGTCACGAATAATCAACTTGATGATCTCAGCTACGTTGGCCAACTTGTTGTTTCCAAGATAGTAGAGAGGAGTGAAGAAACCAGAGTAGAAGAGGAAGGTTTCAAGAAAAACACTAGCTACTTTCTTTTCAAGTGGCGTTCCGTTTAGGTAGATTTCATTAATAATTTCAGCTTTTTTCTGAAGATATGGATTGGTATTAGTCCATTCAAAAATTTCTTCAATTTCAGACTTGGTATTTAAGGTTGAGAAGATAGAAGAGTAAGACTTAGCATGAACAGATTCCATAAATTGGATATTGTTAAAAACAGCTTCCTCGTGAGGCGTACGAATATCAGCACGAAGGGCTTGAACACCAGTTTCTGATTGCATGGTATCCAAAAGGGTCAAACCTCCAAAAACTTTACCAACAAGGTCTTTTTCCTTGTTAGAAAGCTTTCTCCAGTCATCTAGGTCATTTGACAAGGGAATACGCGTATCGAGCCAGAATTGCTCAGTCAGCTTTTCCCAGGTTGATTTGTCGATGACATCTTCGATGGCATTCCAGTTAATAGCTTTGTAGTAAGTTTTCATTTGAAATCTCTTTCTGTGTGTAGTAATACGATAACATAATCATTCTTATTTTATCATAATTCTATTCTATAATCGAACAAAAAGTCGGAGGCCCGACTTTTATGTTCTTACATGATTTTATCAGCAAAATACGTTAAATGGATTAAGTAAATGTAATTTTTTTGAGAGTTGAATTAAATCACACAGCTCTCACATTGGTTAGCACCGACTTCTCCACCATCATCTGTAAAGGTACGGACGTAGTAGATAGACTTGATACCTTTGTTGAAGGCATAGTTACGAAGGATAGACAAGTCACGTGTTGTTTGTTTATTTTCTGATTTCCATTCGTAAAGACCTGTTGGGATATCACTGCGCATGAAGAGTGTGAGTGAAAGTCCTTGGTCCACGTGCTCAGTCGCAGCAGCATAAACATCAATTACCTTACGCATATCCATGTCATAAGCAGAAGTGTAGTAAGGAATTGTTTCTGTTGACAAACCAGCAGCAGGATAGTAGATCTTACCAATTTTCTTCTCTTGGCGTTCTTCGATACGTTGCGTAATTGGGTGAATAGAGGCAGAAACATCGTTGATGTAGCTGATAGAACCATTTGGCGCTACAGCAAGGCGGTTTTGGTGGTAAAGTCCATCTGCTTTAACTTTATCACGAAGTTCAGCCCAGTCAGCAGCAGTAGGAATAAAGATATCTTTGAAGAGCTCTTTAACACGGTCTGATTTCGGAAGGAATTCGCCAGTTAAATACTTATCAAAGTAGCTTCCGTTAGCATAGTCTGATTTTTCAAAGTTGTGGAAGGTTACACCACGTTCACGTGCGATATTGTTTGACTCAACCAAGGTCCAGTAGTTCATAAGCATAAAGTAGATGCTTGTAAATTCAACAGACTCAGGTGATCCGTATTCGATCAATTGTTGAGCAAGATAGCTGTGAAGTCCCATAGCTCCAAGTCCAAATGTATGAGCTTGGCTGTTTCCGTGGTCGATAGTAGGAACAGCGACGATGTGTGAACTATCTGTAACAAAAGTAAGGGCACGAACCATAGCACGGATGGAGCGACCAAAGTCAGGTGAAGTCATCATGTTGACCACGTTTGTTGAACCAAGGTTACATGAGACATCAGTACCCATTTTTAGGAACTCCTGAGCATCATTGATAAGACTTGGTTCTTGGACTTGAAGAATCTCTGAACACAAGTTACTCATGATAATCTTACCATCGACAGGATTTGCACGGTTAGCAGTATCGATGTTTACTACATAAGGATAGCCAGATTCTTGTTGCAATTTAGAAATTTCAGTTTCCAAATCACGCGCTTTGATTTTTGTCTTACGGATGTTTGGATTTGCAACTAGCTCATCGTATTTTTCTGTGATATCGATGTAGTTAAATGGCACGCCGTATTCAAGCTCTACAGAGTAAGGACTGAAGAGGTACATTTCTTCATTTTTACGAGCCAATTCGTAGAATTTATCTGGAACCACAACACCAAGTGAAAGAGTCTTGACACGCACTTTTTCATCGGCGTTTTCCTTCTTAGTTGAAAGGAAGGCGATGATATCTGGGTGAAAGACATTGAGGTAAACAACCCCAGCACCTTGACGTTGACCGAGTTGGTTAGAGTAAGAGAAGCTGTCTTCGAAAAGCTTCATAACTGGTACGACACCAGAAGCAGCACCCTCATAGCCTTTAATAGGAGCTCCAGCTTCACGAAGGTTGCTGAGGGAAATTCCCACACCACCACCAATACGTGAAAGTTGAAGAGCAGAGTTGATAGAACGTCCGATAGAGTTCATATCATCTGTTACCTGAATCAAGAAGCAAGATACCAATTCACCACGACGTGCACGACCTGCATTCAAGAAAGAAGGAGTAGCAGGTTGATAACGTTGGTGGATGATTTCATTAGCGATATCAATAGCAATCGCTTCATCACCATCCGCGAAGTAAAGGGCATTAAAGAAGACACGGTCTTCCATGCTTTCAAGATAGTACTCTCCGTCATTAGTTTTCAGAGCATACTGATTATAGAATTTATAGGCAGCCATGAAAGACTTAAATTGGAAGTTCTGATCCTTGATAAATTGATGCAGTTCTTCCAAAAATTCTGGACGGTATTTCTTGATAAATGCTGTCTCAATGTAGTTATGCTCAATGAGGAAGTTGATTTTATCCGTTATTGAGTCAAAAACCATTGTGTTAGGTACAACATTTTCTTTAAAGAAGGCTTCTAAAGCTTCCTTGTCTTTGTGAAGCATAATTTGTCCATTAACAGGACGGTTAATTTCATTATTAAGACGGAAGTAAGTCACATCTTCAAGTTGTTTTAATCCCATAAAAAATCCTTTATCTAATTACAAAAGAAAGGCTTCTAAGGTAGACATAGAAGCTTTTGTCCTGGTTCTTAAGCAAGTTGTTTGAGTTTACCTGGTTGGAAACCAGAGAAAACTTCTGTTGGTGTCTGAATAATAGGAGCAGCACTAAAGCCGAGCTCTTTTACTTGATCAATGTATTCAGGTTGTTCATCAAGATTGATTTCTTTATATTCAACATTATTACTGTCTAAAAAACGTTTCGTCATTTTACATTGGACACAGTTGTTTTTAGAATATACGGTTACCATTTCTGTAACTCCTCTTTAAAAAATTATTACTTTCTTAGTATATCAGAAAAAAAAACTTTGTCAACTTTCTAAAACTAAATCTTGTGTACTTATTTTACCGATTTTACTAACAAACACAATATATAGTGTAGCATTAAAAAATAATTACAGAAAAAGCAATGATTTCATTATAGGTGTCTCGACAAAAACTACATACTGTGTTTTGCTAAATTTAATAGAAGATTTTCAGCAAGTTATCTGAAAGGAAATTGAAGAAAGTCCATAAAATACTTGAAAAATATCAATGAAGGTGATATAATACTAAATTGTAAGGGTTATCAGATATGTAACTCAACAAGAAAACTATTAAAGGAGAGTCAAACTATGGCTTCTAAAGATTTCCACGTAGTGGCAGAAACAGGTATTCACGCACGTCCAGCAACATTGTTGGTACAAACAGCTAGCAAATTTGCTTCAGATATCACTCTTGAGTACAAAGGTAAATCAGTTAACCTTAAATCTATCATGGGTGTAATGAGCCTTGGTGTTGGTCAAGGTGCTGACGTTACAATCACTGCTGAAGGTGCAGACGCTGATGACGCTATCGCTGCAATCTCAGAAACAATGGAAAAAGAAGGATTGGCATAAGGAAATGACAGAAATGCTTAAAGGAATCGCAGCATCTGACGGTGTTGCAGTTGCAAAAGCATATCTACTCGTTCAACCGGATTTATCATTCGAGACTGTTACAGTCGAAGATACAAATGCAGAAGAGGCTCGTTTGGATGTTGCTCTTGAAGCTTCTCAAAACGAGCTTTCTCTTATCCGCGAGAAGGCTGTAGGTACGCTTGGTGAAGAAGCGGCACAAGTATTTGACGCCCACTTGATGGTTCTTGCTGACCCTGAATTGATCGGTCAAATCAAAGAAACTATCCGTGCTAAGAAAGTGAATGCAGAAGCAGGTCTGAAAGAAGTTACAGACATGTTTATCACAATCTTTGAAGGCATGGAAGACAACCCATACATGCAAGAACGTGCAGCGGATATCCGCGACGTAACAAAACGTGTATTGGCTAATCTCCTTGGTAAAAAATTGCCAAACCCAGCTTCTATCAATGAAGAAGTGATCGTGATTGCTCACGACTTGACTCCATCTGATACAGCTCAATTGGACAAAAACTTTGTAAAAGCTTTTGTAACAAACATTGGTGGTCGTACAAGTCACTCAGCTATCATGGCTCGTACACTTGAAATCGCTGCAGTTTTGGGTACAAACAACATCACTGAAATCGTTAAAGATGGTGACCTACTTGCCGTTAATGGTATTACAGGTGAAGTAATTATCAACCCTACTGAAGAACAAGCAGCTGAATTTAAAGCAGCTGGTGAAGCTTACGCTCAACAAAAAGCTGAGTGGGCACTCTTGAAAGATGCTCAAACAGTTACTGCTGACGGTAAACACTTCGAATTGGCAGCAAACATTGGTACTCCAAAAGACGTTGAAGGTGTTAATGACAATGGTGCAGAAGCTGTCGGTCTTTACCGTACAGAGTTCTTGTACATGGATTCTCAAGACTTCCCAACTGAAGACGAGCAGTACGAAGCATACAAGGCTGTTCTTGAAGGAATGAACGGTAAACCAGTTGTTGTCCGTACAATGGATATCGGTGGTGACAAGGAACTTCCTTACTTCGATATGCCTCATGAAATGAACCCATTCCTTGGATTCCGTGCACTTCGTATCTCTATCTCTGAAACTGGAGATGCAATGTTCCGCACTCAAATCCGTGCTCTTCTTCGTGCTTCTGTACACGGTCAATTGCGTATCATGTTCCCAATGGTTGCGCTTTTGAAAGAATTCCGTGCAGCTAAAGCAGTCTTCGATGAAGAAAAAGCTAACCTTCTTGCTGAAGGTGTTGCAGTTGCGGATGACATCCAAGTTGGTATCATGATTGAAATTCCTGCGGCAGCAATGCTTGCAGACCAATTTGCAAAAGAAGTTGACTTCTTCTCAATTGGTACAAACGACTTGATCCAATACACAATGGCGGCAGACCGTATGAACGAACAAGTTTCATACCTTTACCAACCATACAACCCATCAATCCTTCGTTTGATTAACAACGTTATCAAAGCAGCTCACGCTGAAGGTAAATGGGCTGGTATGTGTGGTGAAATGGCTGGTGACCAAACAGCTGTTCCACTTCTTGTCGGAATGGGCTTGGATGAGTTCTCTATGTCAGCAACATCTGTACTTCGTACACGTAGCTTGATGAAGAAACTTGACACTGCTAAAATGCAAGAATACGCTAACCGCGCTCTTACAGAATGTTCAACAATGGAAGAAGTTCTTGAACTTTCTAAAGAATACGTTAACTTCGATTAATCAATTACAAATCCTTGTAGCTTCTAGCTATGAGGATTTTTCTTCTATTTTGTAGAAAACTCCATCTGTAAAATTTATCAAAAATATGGTAAAATAGACAAGGGAAAATACAAGGAGGCTACAATGCAAAATAGACCAATCATTATCGGAGTAACAGGGGGATCTGGAGGAGGAAAGACAAGCGTATCTAAAGCAATCTTGTCACATTTTCCAAACGAGAAAATAGCTATGATTGAGCATGATTCCTACTATAAAGATCAATCTCATCTAACCTTTGAAGAACGAATCAAAACTAATTATGACCATCCTTTTGCTTTTGATACTGATTTGATGATTGCGCAAATCAAAGAGTTGTTGGCAGGACGTCCTGTAGATATTCCTACCTATGATTATGCTGCCCATACCAGAAGTTCTAAAACCTATCGTCAAGAACCTCAGGATGTCTTTATCGTAGAAGGAATCTTAGTTTTAGAGGACAAACGACTTCGTGATTTAATGGATATCAAGATTTTCGTAGATACAGATGATGACGTTCGTATCATTCGCCGTATTAAGCGTGATATGGAAGAGCGTGGTCGTAGTCTAGATAGCGTTATTGACCAGTATCTTGGTGTAGTGAAACCCATGTATCATCAATTTATTGAGCCAACAAAGCGTTATGCAGATATCGTTATTCCAGAAGGTGTGACTAATACAGTAGCCATTGATTTGCTGACAACAAAAATCGAAAAGATTTTAGAAGAAGCACGTCTAGCCCAATGATAAGTAGATAAAAGGCTGTTGGAAAGTAAATATCTTTCCAAGATTGATTTTTTCCCATATTGGTGAGTCTTTACAATCAAGCTTTTAGATAGTTTCGTCAAAGGGGCTTTTAGGAATCTGTAATCTTAATTAAATACAGAGTCAGTGACTTAGGGCAAATAAAAATCGAGGTCGGGATTTTCCCGACCTCTTATTTTTTGATTTTTTCAAGTCTCGGAACAATAACTAGGGTGAGTATTGCTGATATAATCAGTTCTGCGATAGAGTTTGTTGAGATAACAGTAGCTAATAGTTTTTGGATATTTCCGTCAAAAACATTTCCAAAGAGGAAGAAGATACCGCCTAGTACAAATACAGTATTAGTAAGAGAACCGAGCGCTCCCGCAAATATAAGCCCCGCCTTGTTTCTGAGGAGTTTATAGACAAAGTATGGTGTTAAACCAATTAAGATACGAGGAATAATAGCAATAGCAAGTGAAGCTAAATTCCCATTCGGCACAAAAGGAGAGAAGAGGTAGCTAGTTGGGAGAATAGTAATCGTATTGACTGTCAAGCTAATCATTCCCATCAAGAAACCTAAGATAGCCCCAATCCGTGGTCCGTAGATGATACTAGCAATGATGACCGGGATATGGACAATGGTTGGTTTAATTGGAAATGGCAAGACATTAAAGACAATAGAGCTTAGCAAATGAATGACAATCATGCTGGCAAAAAAGATAGCAATAGGAGCAATATTAGAGCGTTTGTTCATGAAGTTTTTCCTTTATCAGTTGTAAAATAGTATCAAGATCAGCAAGAGCACCCCGTCCTACATCGCCACAGGCCAGTAGGGATTCTTTAGGAGAAATAATTGTATAACCATAAGTTTCCAAAGTATTTAGGTTTGTTTGAGTTGCTGGATGGTCATACATTTTGGTATTCATGGCAGGTGCTACTAGTTTTGGTACGTAGTGGGGCAAGGCAAGAGCAGTAGCAGTCACCATATTATCTGCGAAACCGTGTGCTAGTTTTGCAATCGTATTAGCGGTTGCAGGAGCAAGGATAAATAAGTCTGTTTCTTTGCCAAGCTCGATATGATTGACTTTGTCAGGATAAGGTTCCTGCATAAGATCGAGATGAACTGTATTTTGAGATAAGACTTGAAGGGTTAAAGGTTGGATAAAGGCAGTCGCAGCCTGGGTCATAAGTACCGTAACAGAATGCCCCTGTTTCTTCAAGTTACTAACCAAATCAGCAGCTTTGTAAGAGGCGATAGACCCTGTAACAGCGAGTGTAATACGAGCCATAATTTTCCTTTCTAACAATCAAGTTCTTGAATTCTCTTGGTTAGCAAGTCAGCAATTTCTTGCTTGCTAGCAGCAATCTGATAATCTTTTTCTTCTACTAGATAAGCTAGGTGTTGATCAGCATTAATCTGAGTAAGGTCATTAGCGACAATCAAATCAGCTTGATTCTTTTTAAGACTTTCTCTAGCGATTTGAATCAGATGCTCCTCAGTAACATCGACAAGGAGTTTAAAGCCAATGAGATGGATACTTGGGTTCCATTCTTTGACAAGAGAAATAATTTTAGGATTTTTCTTGAGAAAAAGGACTTGTACCTCATCCTTAGAGGAGATCTTTGTTTCCATATTTTTCTTATGCAAAAATTCACTTAAATCTTGACTTGCTTGAACTTCATCGAGACCAGTCATGTAAACTGGGCTGTAGTCAGAAACAGCCATTGAATGAATCAAGACTTGATAATCAGGGACAATCCGTTTCATCTCTTGGAGTAAATCGGAAGTATTTCTGATTTCGATGACGGATAAATTTGAGTGTGGTTCTGGTTTTAGTGCTTGTTGCGTAGTAATTAGACAAACTTGGTGACCAGCCTTTAGTAAAGTCTCAGTTATTACTTTACCAAGTCTGCCAGTAGAGTGATTGGTAATGGAGCGAACTCGATCAATGGCTTCGCTTGTACCACCAGATGTAACTAAAATTTTCATAGAACTATTGTACAAAAAAATGAGCAGTAAGTAAAATGAAAGCGATAAAATCTAACTAAACTTTATAACTATATTATTATTGACAATTAATTTAAGATATAAGATAATTATTTTAGTTATATATGAAAAGGGGAAGCCGTTATGGACTTTTTTAAGTTTGCAGATAATATGGTTAAAGAAGCTAGTAAAGTAATTGATGATGCTAGTAAGACAACCAATAGCGTACTTAATGAAGCTGGAAAAGCTTTAGATAGCGCTGGAAAAGTTACAGGAGATTTATTATCAGATTCTGTAAAAGTAATAGGAGATGTATCAAATAAGATAGGAAATGTTGTTTCAGACGTTTCAGGTCAAGCTGCTACAGTAGCGAATGATACTGTTCAACAAGTAACAGAGGTGACAACTGGCACAATCAATCAAGCTGGAAAAATTGCAACGGAAGCAAAATCACAAATTGATTCAATAGATCTTTTTAATGGTAAACTAAGGTCCGAAGCCGTTGCGAATTACCATGAATCTATTCAAACATATAATGAAAAAGTCACAGATCTAACGAATAAATCGACTGAGCTTTATAAAACTAGAGACAAGGCGATTAAAGTTGTAAAAATCGTTGAAGAGAGAATTAGTAAATTAGCAAATAAACCGAAAGAATTTGAAACAAAATTAGAAGAAATAATTGTTGAAATACAGAATTTCGAAGATAAGCAGTTGGCTATTACTCAGGCAATAAAAGAAGCAGAATTAGCCAGCGGTAGTACGGCAGCTACAGCTTCTTTAAGTGCTTTAGGGGTGACAGTCGCAACTTTAGGTCCTACTGCCGCTATGGGAGTCGCAACTACTTTTGGTGTCGCATCGACAGGAACAGCAATTTCTAGTTTGACAGGTGCAGCAGCAAATAGTGCGGCATTAGCTTGGTTAGGTGGAGGCAGTATAGCCACAGGCGGAGGCGGTGTTGCTGCAGGTAATGCCTTTCTAGCTATGGCGGGGCCTGTTGGTTGGGGGATTGCTGGCTTAATGTTAACAGCGTCTGTCGGAGCAGGTGTTTTTGCTAATAAAAAAAACGAAGAAGTAGCTAAAGAAGCGCTTGATGAACAAAAGAAAATTGAGTTATTAATTAGACAAACTGAAAAATCAATAATAGAAATTAGTGAATTAATTAATTTAATTGAAAAGCAAACTGAGGGGATTTACTTTGCTAATCTTTCATTAATTGGAAATGATTATAATTTATTTACCGATGATGAAAAGTATCAAGCAGGTAGTTTGGTAAATTCAACCCTTTCTCTGACTGAAATGATCAATAAGGAAATTAAAGTAAATGATGGTTCAAGTTGCTAATAGAGCATTCTATCAAGGTATTGGAGCATATGTAAATTGTCTTAATAATCTTAGAATTCAAGACTTACAAATTGCTATGAAAATGATTGAGGATGAAGCTCGACAGGTCATTTTAAACAAGGACAATGCCTCTAAAATTCTAAACTATGCTAGAGATAACATTGAAGACGTTATTCTAAGGAATCGTGGAGGTAAGTACGGCGGTCACGGTTTTATTGCTGAATTCGCAGAAGCAGGTATTGTAAATGCTAGGAGAGCTTTTGAAGGATTAAATCCTATTGTAAAAGTATTGAATGATAATGGACCAGCCGATTTATTAATTGGCAGAAATACCATTCAAATGAAGTTTTATAATAATTTACGTGATGAATTAGCTCAATCATTTCATTACAGTGAAAAAATGAAAATGATGTTTCCAAAAGATCACGTGTTAGTATACGAAAAAATTATGACTGGCGCCAAAGAAGTTGAATTTAATGGTAAAAGATTGTCTATTAAACAAATTACGGATATACGACAAATGATTAATGATATTACTAAAAGCAAGGGACTTACTTCATATAAATCTTGGATGAAATCATCTGTTTTAAATTATGATGATGCTCAAAAAAATTCAATTAACCCTCTTTTAGATTTTGAAGAGAAGAATATTCGTAAAACACTTAGACTGAAACAACAAGAATTAAATAAAAAAAGATTAGTAGCACAAAAAAAAGCATTACCAAATATAAAAGAAGCTAATAGGGTTGCAAAAAATGCAGCACTTCTACAAGGTGGTTTCTCTTTAATATTTAGTATATATAATAAGTATTCTGATGGTAAAAATATCTTCGAATTTGAACGAGATGACTGGGAGGATTGTGGGCTGGAAGCTTTAGAAGGTTCTGTTAAAGGAGCAATCTCCGGATATGCTATATATGGACTTACTAATGTTTGCAAAATGAGTGCTCCTAATGCAAGTGCATTTGTAACAGCAAGTTACGGCATAGTAGATATTATTACTAAATTTAGAACAAATGAGATTACTGAGGATGAATTTATAAATTTTATAACTATCAATACATTGGATACAACATTAGCGACAATTGGTTCATGTGTTGGTCAAACACTTATTCCTGTCCCTGTCTTAGGAGCAGTAGTAGGTTCAATTGCTACTTCAATAATTTGGGAAATAGGTAAAGGGATTTTAAGTGATAGGGAGCAGGAATTAATTCAAAATTACAGGGAAAACTTAGATAACCATATCAAAAACTTAGATGATAAATACAAGATTATTTTTAATGATATTATAGATAAATATCATAAACTAGGACGATTACAGGATTACTCATTTGATTTATCACTCAATACTCGTCTCAGATTTGAGTATACAATTGAATTAGCTGAGCATATAGGAGTTTCTGATAATCAAATTCTACATGATTTATCAGAAATTGATAGCTACTTTTTAAATTAGTCGAAATCTCAAACTATAGTTAAAACTTATAAAGGCATATAAAAATTTAAATAGTAGCCAATAAATCCTTTGAGGACGCTATATTTACGAACGTTATCAAGCTTTATGTCTGTTAAAAATCTTGTTTTGTGTTATAATGAATTAACACATTTGAGGTAGAGGAGTTTGTTATGAAAACAGATATTGAAATTGCACAGAGTATCGAGTTAAAACCAATCGTTGATGTTGTAGAGAAACTTGGCATCTCTTACGATGATTTGGAATTATATGGAAAATACAAGGCTAAGCTTAGTTTTGATAAGATTCGTGAAGTGGAAAGTAATCCAGTCGGTAAATTGATCCTGGTTACAGCTATCAACCCAACACCTGCTGGTGAAGGAAAGTCAACCATTACCATCGGACTTGCTGATGCTTTGAATAAGATTGGTAAGAAAACGATGATTGCTATTCGCGAACCTTCTCTTGGACCAGTCATGGGGATTAAAGGAGGTGCAGCTGGTGGTGGTTATGCTCAAGTACTACCAATGGAAGATATCAACCTTCACTTTACTGGGGATATGCACGCTATCACAACTGCAAACAATGCTCTCTCTGCCTTGATTGACAATCACTTGCACCAAGGAAACGAGCTAGGAATTGACCAACGTCGTATTCTTTGGAAACGTGTTGTTGATTTGAACGACCGTGCTCTTCGTCATGTAACTGTTGGACTCGGTGGTCCTCTTAATGGAATTCCTCGCGAAGATGGATTTGATATCACTGTTGCTTCAGAAATCATGGCTATTCTTTGCTTGGCAACTGACATTGAAGACTTGAAACGTCGTTTGGCCAATATCGTCATCGGTTACCGTTATGACCGTACACCTGTTTCAGTGGGTGATCTACAGGTTGAAGGTGCCTTGGCATTGATTTTGAAGGATGCTATCAAACCTAACTTGGTTCAAACAATCTATGGAACACCTGCCTTTGTACATGGTGGACCATTTGCCAATATCGCCCATGGCTGCAACTCTGTATTGGCAACAAAAACTGCTCTACGTTTAGCAGATTACACAGTGACAGAAGCTGGCTTTGGTGCAGACCTTGGTGCAGAGAAGTTCCTGGATATCAAGACTCCAAATTTGCCAACAGCTCCAAGTGCAGTAGTTATTGTAGCGACTCTTCGTGCCCTTAAAATGAATGGTGGAGTTGCTAAAGATGCTCTTACAGAGGAAAATGTGGAAGCAGTACGTGCTGGATTTGCAAACTTGAAACGCCACGTTGAGAATATCCGTAAGTTTGGTATTCCAGCAGTTGTTGCTATCAATGAATTTGTCTCTGATACAGAAGCAGAAATCGCAGCCTTGAAAGAACTTTGTGCTTCAATCGATGTTCCAGTCGAACTAGCTAGCGTATGGGCTGATGGAGCTGAAGGAGGAGTGACTTTGGCTGAAACTCTCGTCAAAACAATTGACGAAAACCCAGCTAACTATACACGTTTGTATGACAACGACCTTTCTGTTCAAGAAAAAATTGAAAAGATTGTAACTGAAATCTATCGTGGTAGCAAAGTAAACTTTGAGAAGAAAGCTAAAACCCAAATTGCACAAATCGTTCAAAATGGTTGGGATAAACTACCAATCTGTATGGCTAAGACTCAGTACAGTTTCTCAGATAATCCAAACGCACTTGGAGCACCTGAAAACTTTGAAATTACCATTCGTGAATTGGTACCAAAACTTGGTGCAGGCTTTATTGTTGCCCTTACTGGTGATGTCATGACCATGCCTGGACTTCCAAAACGTCCTGCCGCTCTCAACATGGATGTTGAAAGTGATGGAACTGTTCTTGGATTATTCTAATTGAACAACAAAAAGACAATCTCGAAATCGAGTTTGTCTTTTATATTAATACTAAAAAATCTCCTAGAATGTGACTAGGAGATTTGTATTTTATTTCATAGTTGGGAAGAGCAATACATCACGGATAGTAGTAGTATCAGTGAGGAGCATGCAGAGACGGTCGATACCGATTCCCAAACCACCTGTTGGAGGCATACCGTATTCAAGGGCTTCGATGTAATCGTAGTCAATACCTGTAGCTTCATCGTCACCAAGTTCTTTGGCTTTGGCTTGGGCTTCAAAACGGCTAAGCTGGTCGATTGGGTCGTTCAACTCAGTAAAGGCATTTCCGTATTCTTTAGTCATGATGAAGAGTTCAAAACGGTCGGTAAAGCGCTCATCTTCAGGATTCTTCTTAGCAAGTGGAGATACAGCTACTGGATGACCATAGACAAAGGTAGGTTGAATCAAAGTTTCTTCAACAAATTCTTCAAAGAAAGCATTGATGATATGACCAACTTCAGTGTAGTGTTTTTCAACTGGAACTTTCTTCTCAGCTGCGATTGCCTTAGCTTCTTCGAAAGTCATATCTTTCCAGAAATCAACACCTGTAATTTCTTTGATAGCATCAACCATGTGTACACGTTTAAATGGTTCGTTGATCTTGATTTCAGTTCCTTGATAGATAACTGGACCGTCTCCTTTAACAGCTTTAGCAGTGTGTTGAATGATGCCTTCAGTCAAGTCCATGATATCTTGGAAGTCTGCGTATGCTTGGTAAACCTCGATAGAAGTAAACTCAGGGTTATGTGTAGCATCCATTCCTTCGTTACGGAAGATACGGCCAATCTCATAAACACGCTCCATACCACCAACGATAAGACGTTTCAAGTGAAGCTCAGTCGCGATACGAAGAACCATATCAATGTTTTGAGCATTGTGGTGTGTGATAAATGGACGAGCAGCAGCACCACCAGCTTCGTTGTGAAGAACAGGTGTTTCAACTTCTAGGAAACCTTTTTGATCAAGGTAACGACGGATTTCAGAGATGATTTTTGAGCGAGTAACAAAGCGTTCAAAGCTTTCACGGTTTGAAATCAAATCAAGGTAACGTTTACGGTAAATAGTTTCAACGTCTGTTAAACCGTGGAATTTCTCTGGAAGCGGACGAAGGGCTTTGGACAAGTGAGTGATATGTGTAGCCTTGATAGAGAGTTCTCCCATATCTGTACGCATCACTTCACCTTCGACACCAAGGAAGTCTCCTAAGTCAGCCTTTTTGAAGATTTCGTAGTTTTCTTCACCGACGGCGTCTTTACGAACGTAGATTTGGATTTGACCTTCACGGTCTTGAAGGTGGGCAAATCCAACTTTACCTTTACCACGTTTGGTAACAAGACGACCTGCAATAGTAGCAGTTTCGTTCAATTCATGTAGTTGTTCCTTATCGAGGTCAGCATATTTATCTTTTAATTCTTGTGAGTTAGCAGTGCGTTCAAAGCGTTTACCGAATGGATCGATTCCTTGTTCGCGGAGCGCAGCCATTTTTTCACGGCGAACGATCTGCTGGTCATTTAGTTCTTCCATATGTTCTGTTGACATGGTTTCCTCCTAGTTTTTACTCAATTCTTGATACGATGAGTCTTTTTTGCGATACTCCCATTTTATCATAAAAGTCAAATAAATTCACGGATATTCTACAAAATCTAAAAAGAACTTAACTGTGATTGTTAAGTTCTGTTCTAATTCTGATAAGAAGTGTCGTTCCAGACTAAGAGGTTAAAGTTTTTAAAGTCTTCTGTTTCGACAATAGTAACACTAGCATTTGCTAAACCGCCATCTTTTCTAAGTAGTGGAGTATCATAGCCTAGAAGAGTTCGAATACTGGCTGTGAGATTGGCTCCGTGACCGACAATCATGACATGTTCAAAAGGTTTGGACTCTAATGATTTGATAAATTGAATGGTTCGTTGAGTTGTTTGATAGACAGACTCTGCTCCAAACATAGTCGAATCGAATTTTGCTAGATTGGTACGAAAAGCTTTTAATTGCTCGGGATAGATGGATTCCAAGGTTGCAAATTTTGCACCTTCAAGTTTTCCAAGTTGCCATTCTCTTAGTGAGGGTATCTCCTCTAATGGACAGCTGTTTTTCAGTTGACTTTGGATAATTTGAGCGGAAGTTTTAGCACGAGGAAGATCACTAGAATAAATCACATCAAATGGAGTTTCCTGGAGATACCGACCTAGTTTTTTTAAGATTTCAATAGATTCATCTAAGAGTGGAGAATCCCCACTCGCTCCTTGAAAACGTCCCTCCAGATTCCAAAGTGTTTTACCGTGACGAATAAAATAGAATTTCATGTGTTACTTGCCTCCAAGATATCTGCAAATTCAGCTTTAACAAAGGATGCTAGATCTTGAGGATTGATAATGATACTATGACCAACCTCCCCTGCGGAAACAATCATTTCATTCAGTTGAAGAGCAGTTTGGTCGATAAAGATAGGATAGTTATGTTTTTGACGGATTCCAACTGGATTATTGGCGCCGTGGATATAGCCTGTTGTTTTTTCTAGGTCTTTTTGTGGAATCATGCTGACTTTCTTATTACCAGAAATCTTAGCCAGTTTCTTTTCAGAAAGATGTTCAGTGATAGGTACGATTCCAATAATTGGTCCAGTCTTATCTCCCAGAAGTGCTAGAGTCTTGAAAATCTGACTCTTTTCATAACCTTGAGGCATCTCACCTTCCAAGGCATTAATTTGAATACCTGTATGGTTTATTCCTGCCTTGGTTAAAATTTGTTGGACCAAGGTTTTCTTGACTTTTACTTTTTTTGCCATTATTTATACTTATCCTCCAATTGACTCATCCAAATACCTAACCAAATACCTAGAGCGAAGAAAAAGGCAATGATGACATAAGACACAAGAGATAATCCACTGTAGCTGATGCTTTCAGCATTACCAGCATTTGGAATGAGGATTAAGATTGTGCTTGAAAGAACAATTCCGATGATAAAGTGGTAGACACGAGATTGATAGACTCGGAGAGCGTAGTCCATAAATTTTGAAAAAATTATAAGAGTAGCAGCAGCTCCAATTCCTATTGGAAGGAAGGTACCAAATAAATCAAAAGTCTTAAACCCTGTTAACATAGGGCCATAAAGACCAAGAATCAAGAGAAGATTGGAAGGACTAAGCCCTGGAACCAAAATTCCAAGCGCCAACAAACAACCAGCCAGTGTGAAGTTAAGGAAGCTTGCAGATAGAGAACCAACTACAAAATTCAAGGCATAGAGGGCGATACCTGAGATGATGAAGGTTGCCCAAAACCATATGTGGTCAACCTTGTCTCTATCAGAGTCACGAGTTGATTCTTTGACAAGACTTGGGATGGTACCAATGATAGCTCCAGCAAAACTCCACAATACGTACACTTGATAATTCTCTAAAAGATACTCGATTGGATAGGAGAAAAGTCCGATGCCTAGAAGCATCCCAATACCGACAGGAAGGAAAAAGAGTACATCTTCTTTTAAATTCTTAAAAGGATGGGCAAGAAAACGAATCATTCTTTCGTAAATTCCCAAGATAGCAGCAAGGACGCCACCAGAAATCCCTGGTAGAATGAAACCGAGAGCAATAACAATTCCTTTAATAATTTTTGATAGCCATGATAACATAAAGGTCCTCCGAGATTCATATTCTATAAAGATAAAACAGTGATTTAATACTGAAAAATAAAGAAAAGCAAGCAGAAAGCAATGTCTGACTTGCTTATGGTGATAGTAATTAAGGATTTAAAAACAATTTTCTAAAGGTTTCTTCCTTGTTCTTTGATGAAGAAATAAGGTTCAAATCCAGATGATTTTCAAAGCCTCCAAGGCTTCCATGAGAGGTGTATTGGTGAAGTTCATAGTTAAGATCTGTTTTTGGAGCACTCTCGTAGTAACCCGAGTTGGTTCCATAGGACGGTATCCAGATTGCTGAGAAATTTTCCGTACTGATACTATGCTCCTCCATAAAGTAGACACCAACATAGATACCGATATTTTTAGCTCCCAATGAAGCTAATTTAGCACGAAAGGCCTCAACACCCTTGTTCATGTCAGACATAGTCTTGTCTTCAACATCCAACCAATAGTAGCTAGGATTATAGGGAGAAGCAGCATTATAGAAAACTTCGGCAGCTTTTTCCATTTCTTCGACATTTTTACCAGCTACAAAGGCATAAACAGCGACTGGAATATTCCGTTTTTGAAATTCTGTGATATGTTCTTTATAAGCCTTATCAACCCCATTTTTAAATGAAGCATCGTTTTCAACAGAAGCTTGAGCTCCACTATGAACCCGAACGATTGCACCTGAAATATTTTGAGTTAAGGTGTCATAATTGATCTCTGATGGTCTTTGCCAGCCAGAAACATCAATAATCGGCTTGTTGATATTATGTAAAGCTTGAGTTTCTACTTGAACTGGATTTTGCTTTGTTTTGACTGGATGGTCTTCGAACTTGGGTCTATTGATGATTAAAATACCCACGAGAGTAGCTAATACAGTAAAAATAAAAACAGGATTTATTTTCTTTCTCATACTTTTATAGTGTATCGTAAATGGTGAAAAAAATCAAAAAAAAATACTCGAAATCATCTAGAGAATGCGATGTTTTAGAGCATTTACCATCTTTTGTGTTTGAAAAAGCAAATTTATGATATAATATAAGGGAATTTCTATAGAAAAGAGAAAATTATGGCAAATTATGCAGTTATTTTAGCAGCGGGTAAAGGTACTCGTATGAAGTCAGATCTACCAAAAGTCATGCACAAGGTTGCGGGAATTTCAATGCTTGAGCATGTTTTTCGTAGTGTAGGTGCAATTGACCCAGAAAAGACTGTTACAGTTGTTGGACATAAGGCTGAGCTTGTTGAACAAGTTTTAGCCGGACAAACTGATTTTGTGAGACAGTCTGAGCAATTGGGAACTGGTCATGCAGTAATGATGGCTGAGCCAATTCTTGAAGGACTTTCTGGACAAACATTGGTTATTGCTGGTGACACACCACTCATTACTGGTGAAAGTCTAAAGAACTTGATTGATTTCCACGTAAATCACAAGAACGTAGCTACAATCCTAACTGCAGAAGCTGAAGATCCGTTTGGTTATGGGCGTATTGTTCGTAACGAGAATGCTGAAGTGCTTCGTATCGTGGAGCAGAAGGATGCGACTGATTTTGAAAAACAAATCAAGGAAATCAATACAGGAACCTATGTCTTTGATAATGCCCGCCTCTTTGAAGCTTTGAAGAATATCAACACCAACAATGCCCAAGGCGAATACTACATTACTGATGTGATTGGCATTTTCCGTGAAGCAGGCGAAAAAGTTGGAGCCTATACTCTGAAAGACTTTGATGAAAGTCTAGGAGTTAATGACCGTGTTGCCCTTGCGACAGCAGAAGGTATCATGCGTCGTCGCATTAACCAAGCACATATGGTCAATGGGGTTAGTTTTGTGAATCCTGAAGCTACTTACATTGACATTGATGTTGAGATCGCTCCAGAAGTTCAAATTGAAGCGAATGTAAC
Organism: Streptococcus sp. 27098_8_69; assembly: GCF_041432445.1. Taxonomy (NCBI): domain Bacteria; kingdom Bacillati; phylum Bacillota; class Bacilli; order Lactobacillales; family Streptococcaceae; genus Streptococcus; species Streptococcus sp. 27098_8_69. The sequence continues at coordinate 80,448 of NZ_JAPVZO010000004.1, forward strand.
CCTCAAAGGTTCTAGTAGGATTGGTGCAGGAACTGTTTTGACCAATGGAACTTATATCCTTGATAGCACTATCGGTTCAGGGGCTGTGATTACAAACTCGATGATTGAAGAAAGCACGGTTGCAGATGGCGTTACAGTTGGACCATATGCTCATATCCGTCCAGGATCAAGCCTTGCTAAAGATGTACATATCGGGAACTTTGTTGAAGTCAAAGGTTCAAGCATTGGGGAGAATACTAAGGCAGGTCATTTGACTTATATTGGTAACTGTGAAGTTGGTAGTGATGTCAACTTCGGTGCTGGAACGATTACTGTAAATTACGATGGTCAACACAAGTTTAAAACAACCATTGGCAACAATGTTTTCGTTGGATCAAATTCAACCATTATTGCTCCAGTAGAGCTCGGAGATAACTCTCTTGTTGGGGCAGGTTCAACCATTACTAAGGATGTTCCAGCTGATGCCATTGCTATTGGACGAGGTCGTCAAGTCAATAAGGATGAATATGCAACTCGCCTCCCTCATCATCCTAACAATAAATAGGAGCTAGCGATGGAATTTGAAGAAAAGACCCTAAGTCGTAAAGAAATCTATAGTGGACCAATCTTCCAATTGGTTCAAGACCAGGTTGAACTACCTTCTGGCAAAGGTAGAGCGCAACGTGATTTGATTTTTCACAATGGAGCTGTATGTGTCTTAGCAGTTACTCCAGAAAATAAGATTGTTCTAGTCAAGCAATATCGCAAGGCGATTGAAAAAGTTTCTGTTGAAATTCCTGCAGGAAAACTAGAAATTGGAGAAAACGCCGATCCTGAAGCAGCAGCCCTTCGTGAATTGGAAGAAGAAGCTGCCTACACTGGAAAACTGACTCTTTTGTATGATTTCTATTCTGCTATTGGTTTCTGTAACGAGCGCTTAAAACTTTACTTGGCAAGTGATTTGACAAAAGTTGAAAATCCTCGTCCGCAGGATGAAGATGAGACTTTGGAGTTACTTGAAGTCAGTCTTGACCAAGCTAAAGCACTGATCCAGTCAGGAGATATTTGTGATGCCAAAACTATCATGGCTATTCAGTACTGGGAATTACAAAGAAATAGTGGAGGAACCCATGGGTAAACCTTTATTAACAGATGAAATGATCGAACGTGCCAATCGAGGAGAGGACATCTCAGGTCCTCCCCTGCTAGATGATGAGGAAACTAAGATTTTACCGACTTCTTCTCAAAATTTTGGCTATTCGCGAACCAGAGATCATGGTTTTAGCCAGGATACACTGACAATCGAAGTTGAACCTTCTATTCACAAAAGTCGTCGGATTGAAAATACTAAGAGAAATGTCTTTAATTCTAAATTAAACAAGATTCTTTTTGCAGTCATTTTTCTTTTGATTTTGTTAATTCTAGCAATGAGATTTATTTAAGGGGTCTATCATGAAAATTGGAATTATAGCAGCTATGCCAGAAGAGCTAGTTTACTTGATTCAACACTTGGATGATGCCAGTGAAGAAAAGGTTCTGGGAAATAGCTATCATACTGGTAAGATTGGTTCTGTTGAGCTTGTACTTGTAGAGAGTGGTATTGGTAAAGTCATGTCTGCGATGAGTGTAGCTATCTTAGCGGATCACTTTCAAGTAGATGCAGTGATTAATACTGGTTCTGCTGGTGCAGTGGCAAGTGGAATCGCAGTAGGGGATGTAGTGATTGCAGACAAGCTTGCCTACCACGATGTTGATGTGACTGCTTTTGGTTATGAATACGGACAAATGGCTCAACAGCCTCTCTATTTTGAATCAGACAAAAAGTTTATCAGTTTGATTCAAGAGAGTTTGTCTAAACTGGATCAAACTTGGCATTTAGGTTTGATTGCGACAGGAGCCAGTTTCGTTGCTGGAGAAGATAAAATCAAAGCGATAAAAGAGCATTTCCCTCAAGTTCTTGCTGTAGAGATGGAAGGGGCAGCTATTGCTCAAGCAGCTCATGCTTTGAACCTTCCTTTCTTAGTCGTTCGTGCCATGAGTGACAATGCCAACCATGAAGCATCCGTTTCCTTTGATGAATTTATCGTAGAAGCAGGACGTCGTTCTGCCCAAGCCCTAATGACGCTTTTGCAGTCTATAAAGGACTAATAGAAGAACTACTGAGAGTGGGACAGAAATCGGTAATTCGTTAGAATTCGATTTCGTCGTCCCACCTCCGCACAGTTGAGTAGGGCTGTAAAAGCTGATGAAATCAGCGTAGTAGAGCCCACTCAACCACTGCGCCTTGCTCGACAATCAAAAGAGAATTGAGAGGCTAGGACTTTTGTCCCAGCCTTTTCTTGTCTAATCACCTAAAGTAATCCGAAGGCTCCTAAGAAAAGTTATTTTCAAACTTTTTTGATATAATAGAAACATTGACTTGAAGAATAAGGAAGAGAAAATGAACGAATTATTAAAGGGAATGAATGACCGTCAAGCCGAGGCCGTTCAAACCACAGAAGGACCTTTGCTGATCATGGCGGGGGCGGGATCTGGTAAGACTCGTGTTCTAACCCACCGTATTGCTTACTTAATTGATGAAAAGATGGTCAACCCATGGAATATCTTGGCCATTACCTTTACCAATAAAGCGGCGCGTGAAATGAAGGAGCGTGCTTATGGACTCAATCCAGCTACTCAAGATTGTTTGATCGCGACCTTCCACTCTATGTGCGTGCGTATCCTACGTCGCGATGCGGATCATATTGGCTATAATCGCAATTTCACGATTGTGGATCCTGGAGAACAGCGAACGCTCATGAAACGCATTCTCAAGCAGTTGAACTTGGATCCTAAAAAATGGAATGAACGCACTATTTTGGGTACCATTTCCAATGCTAAGAATGATCTGATTGACGATGTAGCTTATGCCGCCCAGGCAGGAGATATGTACACGCAAATTGTAGCTAAGTGTTATACGGCATATCAGAAAGAACTTCGTCAGTCAGAGTCGGTGGACTTTGATGACTTGATTATGTTGACTCTACGTCTTTTTGATCAAAATCCCGATGTTTTGACTTATTACCAACAGAAGTTCCAGTACATTCATGTTGATGAGTATCAAGATACCAACCATGCTCAGTATCAACTCGTTAAACTCTTGGCTTCTCGTTTCCAAAATATCTGCGTAGTTGGGGATGCTGACCAGTCTATCTACGGTTGGCGTGGTGCTGATATGCAGAATATCTTGGATTTTGAGAAGGATTATCCTCAAGCCAAGGTTGTTTTATTGGAGGAAAATTACCGCTCAACCAAAACCATCCTACAAGCTGCTAATGACGTTATCAAAAACAATAAAAATCGTCGTCCTAAGAATCTATGGACTCAAAATGCGGATGGGGAACAAATTGTCTACTACCGTGCTAATGATGAATTGGACGAGGCTGTCTTTGTTGCTAAAACCATCGATGAACTTGGTCGAAGCCAAAACTTCCTCCACAAGGACTTTGCAGTTCTTTACCGTACTAATGCCCAGTCTCGTACCATTGAAGAAGCTCTGCTTAAGTCTAATATTCCTTATACTATGGTTGGTGGAACAAAGTTCTATAGCCGTAAGGAAATCCGTGATATTATCGCTTATCTGAATCTCATTGCCAATTTGAGTGATAATATTAGTTTTGAGCGGATTATCAATGAACCAAAACGTGGCATTGGACCAGGAACAGTAGAGAAAATCCGTGACTTTGCCAACCTACAAAACATGTCGATGCTTGATGCTTCAGCTAACATCATGTTATCAGGGATTAAAGGTAAGGCAGCCCAGTCAATCTGGGATTTTGCCAATATGATTCTTGATTTGCGGGAGCAACTGGATCAATTAAGCATTACTGAGTTAGTGGAAGCAGTCTTGGAAAAGACAGGCTACGTGGATATTCTCAATGCTCAAGCAACCTTAGAAAGTAAGGCTCGTGTCGAAAATATCGAGGAGTTCCTTTCTGTTACCAAGAATTTCGATGATAATCCAGATAATCAGGAAGAAGAAACTGGCTTGGAGAAACTCAGTCGCTTCTTGAACGATTTGGCCTTGATTGCAGATACAGACTCTGGCAGTCAAGAAACATCAGAAGTAACCTTGATGACGCTCCATGCGGCCAAGGGACTCGAGTTTCCAGTTGTATTCTTGATTGGGATGGAAGAAAATGTCTTTCCACTTAGTCGTGCAGCAGAAGACATGGATGAATTAGAAGAGGAACGCCGTCTAGCCTATGTCGGTATCACGCGCGCAGAGAAAATTCTCTATCTGACTAATGCTAACTCACGCTTGCTGTTTGGTCGAACGAACTATAATCGTCCAACACGCTTTATCAATGAGATTAGTTCAGATTTGTTAACTTATCAAGGTTTGGCGCGTCCAGCTAATAGTAGCTTCAAAGCATCCTATAGTAGTGGAGGTGTCGCCTTTGGTCAAGGCATGAGCCTAGCTCAAGCCCTACAAGATCGTAAACGCAACGCAGCACCAAGATCGATTGAATCAAAAGGACTACCTTTTGGACAATTTGCTGCTGGATCAAAATCGGCTTCTAGTGAAACTAGCTGGTCTATCGGTGATATTGCTCTTCATAAAAAATGGGGGGAAGGAACTGTTCTAGAAGTTTCAGGAAGTGGATCTACTCAGGAATTGAAAATCAATTTCCCAGAAGTCGGCCTCAAAAAACTCCTAGCCAGTGTAGCACCGATTGAGAAGAAGTAGTAGATAGTTTCAATTTTTGAAGTTAATGACAACAGATTCATTTGATTCCACAGAGTTTAGTGGTACATAACTATGAATTTAACACCTTTACAGGTTATTGAAATTGGTAAAAACTTTCATTCTAATAATAAACTTGAGGGTGAATGTGTTTTAGATCCTAACCTTTTAAGATTAGAGCACTCTTATCCATATGAGTTTGAAAAGATGGATTACAAAGGTTCAACATTATGGTTTATGTTAGTTAAGTATCCGCCAAATAATTTTTTATTCGAAGACTATACATTAGTAATTTCAGATAAGGAGGCGAAGGTAGTTT
>NZ_JAPVZO010000005.1:0-84492 GCF_041432445.1 Streptococcus sp. 27098_8_69
AAGACGACTTCACATTCACTGGTAAAGTAAACAAAGCTTCTGGAACTACAACATGGACTGAGAAGAGCCATACTTACGGTAAGGTATCTGTACCAGTAATTCCAGGTTACTACGCTGATAAGACAGAAGCCGGTGGTAAGACAGTTACTCCAGAAAATCCTGAAGTAGTAGAGATTGTTACCTATAAACCACTTGGAAGCTTGGTTCCAAAATCTGATGATCCTAAATTCCCATCAACACCAGATGTGAAATATCCAAATGATCCAACAGATCCAACAAAACCAGGTAAACCAGTTGTTCCAGACGTACCAGGCTACAAACCATACTTGCCAGATCCAAAAGATCCAAGCAAACCAGGTAAACCAGTAGAACCAGGTAAGGAACTTCCAAACCTTCCAACAAACCCAGGTGATGACACACCAATCATCTACGTTCCAATTGTACCAGTAACTCCAGAGAAACCAGTAACTCCAGAGAAACCAGTGACTCCAGAGAAACCAGTAACTCCAGAGAAACCAGTAACTCCAGAGAAACCAGTAACTCCAGAGAAACCAGTAGCTCCAGAGAAACCAGTAGCTCCAGAGAAACCAACCTCTGCTAAAGAAAATACTCCTCAGTTGCCAAATACTGGTACTGAAGATCATACTAGCTTAGCAGCACTTGGACTTCTTGGAGTAATGAGTGGATTTGGACTTGTAGTTCGTAAGAAAAAAGAAGATTAAAATAAAAATTTAATCCTATTGAAATTACTTCGGACTAGATGATAGAGTCTATAGCATTAAGAGGACAAACATTTTAAGAATGTTTGTCTTCTTTTTAGTTATCAAATTTGGTATTCAATATTACCTTACAATACTTTATAGAGATAATTTTGTATGTGTAATACTCAAAATGAATCAAACTTAATTTTTTATGTGGAACACTTTATGCAATTGAAAATATACTCTCAAAGAATATTCAAAATTAAAATAATAATACTTGGAAATACTAGCTAAAAACTAACTCTAGAATGTCAAAAATTTACTAAATTTTCCTGAGTAGACTAAGATAGAAAATTATAAAAAATGTGTTTTAGCCAGATTTATCTGCATTAGTCTAGCTTTTATCAATGGAAAATGTTATAATAGACTGTATTTAAAAAAATTTTAAGGAGAAATGACAGAATGTCTGTATCATTTGAAAACAAAGAAACAAACCGTGGTGTCTTGACTTTCACTATCTCTCAAGACCAAATCAAACCAGAATTGGATCGTGTATTTAACTCAGTAAAGAAATCTCTTAACGTTCCTGGTTTCCGTAAAGGTCATCTTCCACGTCCTATCTTCGACAAAAAATTTGGTGAAGAGTCACTTTACCAAGACGTTATGAACGCTCTTTTGCCAAACGCTTATGAAGCGGCTGTAAAAGAAGCTGGTCTTGAAGTCGTTGCACAACCAAAAATTGACGTAACTTCTATGGAAAAAGGTCAAGACTGGGTTATCACTGCTGAAGTTGTTACAAAACCTGAAGTTAAATTGGGTGACTACAAAAACCTTGAAGTATCAGTTGATGTAGAAAAAGAAGTAACTGATGCTGATGTTGAAGAGCGTATTGAACGTGAACGCAACAACTTGGCTGAATTGGTTATCAAAGAAGCTGCTGCTGAAAACGGCGACACTGTTGTTATCGACTTTGTTGGTTCTATCGACGGTGTTGAATTTGACGGCGGAAAAGGTGAAAACTTCTCACTTGGACTTGGTTCAGGTCAATTCATCCCTGGTTTCGAAGACCAATTGGTAGGTCACTCAGCTGGTGAAACTGTTGATGTTATCGTAACATTCCCAGAAGACTACCAAGCAGAAGACCTTGCTGGTAAAGAAGCTAAATTCGTAACAACTATCCACGAAGTAAAAGCTAAAGAAGTTCCAGCTCTTGACGATGAACTTGCAAAAGACATCGATGAAGAAGTTGAAACTCTTGCTGAATTGAAAGAAAAATACCGCAACGAATTGGCTGCTGCTAAAGAAGAAGCATACAAGGATGCAGTTGAAGGTGCAGCAATCGATAAAGCAGTTGAAAACGCTGAAATCGTAGAACTTCCAGAAGAAATGATCCACGAAGAGGTTCACCGTTCAGTAAATGAATTCCTTGGAAACTTGCAACGTCAAGGTATCAACCCTGACATGTACTTCCAAATCACTGGAACTACTCAAGAAGACCTTCACAAACAATACGAAGCAGAAGCTGAGTCACGTACGAAGACTAACCTTGTTATCGAAGCAGTTGCTAAAGCTGAAGGATTTGACGCTTCAGAAGAAGAAATCCAAAAAGAAATCGAGCAATTGGCAGCAGACTACAACATGGAAGTTGCTCAAGTACAAAGCTTGCTTTCAGCTGATATGTTGAAACACGATATCACAATCAAAAAAGCTGTTGAATTGATTACAAGCACTGCAACAGTAAAATAATCTTTACAAGATAAAAGCCCACCGGATTCGGTGGGTTTTCTTATACTTTATTTTCCGAAAATCTCCTTCAGGTCTTCTTGGCTAATCCCAATCATGGCTGGGATACTAGACCAGTTGTCTTCGGTTAGAATATATGATTGTTCAGTGTCTGTTGAGATGGCAGTATCGGTAGCAAGTTGGTTTGTTTCCTCGGCATTCTGCATTAGGTCAGCGAAACGTTCAATTAGATAGGTCTTACGAGCTGTTCCGATGTGTTGAGTTGCATAGTCAAAGGCCTGTAATTCACCTAGTAAAATGAGCTTACTTTTTGCACGAGTGATAGCAGTGTAGATGAGATTGCGCTCTAACATGCGCTTGCTTGCACTGGTAATAGGTAAAATAACGACTGGGAATTCACTTCCTTGCGACTTATGGATACTCATGGCATAGGCTAGGCGAATCTTGTACCATTCATTTCGAGGATAGGAGACTTCATTGCCGTCAAAATCGATGACAATTTCATCTTGCTTGGATTCAGTGTATTTTCCTGGAATCAAGTCTGTGATATAGCCTAAGTCTCCGTTGAAGACATTGACCTCTGCATCGTTGACTAGGTGAATGACCTTATCTCCTGTTCGATAGTGACACTGAGGAGCTTCAAAGCTAAGCTGGTCTTTTTGTGGAGGATTGAGTAGGTCTTGCATGAGCTGGTTGATGGCATCAATACCAGCAGTTCCACGGTACATAGGGGCAAGAACCTGAATATCACGAGCAGGGATGCCACTTCTGATAGCAGCACCTAGGATTTTTTCAATGCTAGCAGAGATATGGTTACTAGCGATTTCAAAGTAGGAGCGATCTGCTTTTTTCTGGGTAAAATCTGCAGGCAATATTCCCTGACGAATCTGACTTGCAAGAGTGACGATGGTTGATTCTTCGCTCTGACGGTAGATTCGTTCCAAACGTGTTTGAGGGATGGTTGGTATCTGGAGTAAATCTGCTAGGACTTGACCAGGACTGACAGAAGGCAGCTGGTCACTATCACCAACGATAAGGATTTTACTGTTAGAGGAGATATTGGAGAAGAGCTGGTTAGCTAGCCAAGTATCTACCATGGAAAACTCGTCAACAATGATAAAGTCAGCATCCAGATAATCTTCCAGATGGCTGGTATCGTCGTCTCCAGTCATACCTAGGTGGCGGTGAATGGTTGCACTAGGCAAGCCTGTCAACTCATTCATGCGCCGGGCTGCGCGACCAGTAGGAGCGGCTAGGAGAATGGGCAGATTGCTCTTTTTCTTGAGATCCAGTCCTTCTAAGAGAGCATAGACAGCGATAATGCCGTTGATAACAGTAGTCTTACCTGTACCAGGTCCACCTGTAAGGATAAAGACCTTGTTCTGGATAGCATCACAGATAGCCTGTTTTTGAATGCTATCATACTCAATTCCCAGTTCTTCCTCAACAGCTGTGATATGGTCTTGAATAGTCTCTAGATCCTGTTTTTTACTCTGACCTTTTTCGAGGATTCTGATGAGATGGCTGCGAATCCCTTCTTCTGCAAAAAAGAGGCTATTATCAAAGATTTTGGTATCAATCTGCTGGACCTTATCTTCTTCAATCAGATAAGCAAGTTCTTGGGCAACTTGACTCGGATCTAGTTCGACTGGACGGGAGGATTCCAGAAGGTTGAGGGTTTGCTCCAACAAGTCTCTAGCTTCCATATAGGTATCTCCCGTCTCCATGCAACCTTGAAAGAGGCTATGGACGAGACCAGCACGGAAGCGCTCGGGAGCCTGGCTCTCAATCCCCAATTCTTGGGCCAATTGGTCAGCGATGGTAAATCCCAAGCCCTTGATATCCTCGACCAGTTGATAGGGATAATTCTCGACAATATCTAGCGTTTCTTCCTTGTAAAAGTCTTGAATCTGAAAGGCTAGTTTATTTGGGATGCCGTAATTAGCCAGTTTGGCTAAGACCATCTCTGTTCCGTAATTAAGACGAAGAGTTGAGACAAAGGCCTCACGGTTTTTAGCAGAGAGTCCAGAGATAGACTGGAGCTTGTCTGGATTTTCTAGGATTTTGTCAATAGTGTTTTCACCGTAGATATCCACAATTTTCTGGGCTGTTTTGAGTCCAATTCCCTTAAAATGACTGCTGGAAAAATACTTGACCAAGCCCTTACTAGTCGGCTTGGCTCTCTCATAGCGAGTCATTTGTAGCTGTTCCCCATACTTAGAGTGTTGGACAATTTGTCCCCAAAAGGTGTATTCCTCTCCTTCAATGATATCAGCCATGGTACCTGTGACAATGATTTCATAATCATCAAAGTCTTCAGCATTGGTATCCTCAATATCTAGGAGCAAAATGCGGAAAAAATTGCTGACATTTTCAAAAATAATGCGTTCAATGGTGCCTGAAAAATAAACTTCCATAAAATTCCTTACAATAGTGTCTGAGAAAATTTATCCCAGATTTAATCAAAATAGAATGAGAAGAGGCTGAGATAGAAAATTCTCGGCCTCTTCCTAGTTTTTAAAATGTTCCGATACGCTTGAGTGGCCAGAAGCGGAATTTGGCTTCACCAGTGATATCTTTTGCCTTGAAGGTACCAACATGTCGACTGTCGCTAGATACCAGACGGTCATCACCCAGTAGGAGGTATTCTCCTTCTGGAACAGTGAAGGTGAAGCTAGTGTTGTAATTAACATCTAGGGTAAAGGCCTGAGCCTTTTGGGCAATGTTTCTAAAGTATTCTCCCTTTTTACCATCCCAACCAGTTCCAGTATAAGTGCTTTGGAGCTTATCTTCCTTGAAACGCTTAAGGTATTCTGCTAGATAAGGCTCATCAGTTTCTTGACCATTGATATAGAGCTTGTCGCTCTCGTAACGAATGGTATCTCCTGGCATACCGATGACCCGCTTAACGATGTCCTTGTTCCCGTCGTCTTCATGAGCAACTACAATATCAAAGCGATTGATTGGGAGATGTTTAACTACAAAGAGGATTTCTCCATCAGCTAGGGTTGGATCCATAGAATGCCCTTCTACCCGGACATTGCTCCAGAGAAAGAGACGGCTAAGGGCAACAAGAGTGATGATGAGGATAAAACTCCCCCACTCTTTTAAAAACGATTTAAAATATTTCATAATTTACCTTTCTAGCATTTGTTTTGCTTTTTCAGTATTTTTAAAGTGTAGTTTGGCGCAGAAATTGAGTCCCTGCATACCATAAGCACGAAGAATTTGGCTAGCTACCTTGTCAGAAGCTGTTCCAGCCCCGCTTGGAAGTTGATAACCAAGTTCTCTACCCAGATTTTCGAGATTTTCTAGAAAGAGATCACGCGCAATGATAGAACTTACTGCGACAGCCAAGTACTTACCTTCGGCTTTTTCCTCTAGACTGACTGGATTAGAAAAATGATTGGCTTCATTTTTTAAGTACTTCTCATAGTTTTGAGCACTAGTAAAAGCATCAATAACAATCTTTTCTGGCTGGACTCCCTTTTGGAGGAGGAGAAAAATCGCTTGATTGTGCAGGGCTACCTTGACAGAAACGGCGTTGTAGCGCTCCCCAATGACTTCGTTATACTTACTTGGAGAAAGCAGTAGAGCTTGGTGCTGGATTCTCTCCTTAAGCAGGGGGGCAAGCTGACGAATCTTTTGGTCTGTCAGAGTCTTAGAATCCCCTACACCTAGTTTTCGTAGGAAGTCATGTTGGTCAGGAGTCACAAAGGATGCTACTACAGCTAGACCACCGAAGTAGGAACCATTTCCCACCTCATCTGTTCCAATCAAGGGGAAATTTTGTCCGCTAGTTCCTTGACTGACTTGATAACCAAAAAAACTGGCATAGTTTTCAGCCATTTCTCCCTGAAGCAAGACTTTTCCAGAAGTGTAGATGGAAACACTTGCCTGCGGAAGCTTCAAAAAGTAGCGAATATAAGGATTTTTACTAGGAGTCAGTGCCTGTTCATATTGCTGAACAAAGACTTGGATTTCCTTTTCACTCGGGGTTAATGTAATACTTGCCATAGTTCTTATTGTACCATAAAAGCCGCAGAATTGGTAAAAACTGACAAACTTAGTGAAATTTGGTATAATATCGTGAGGTGAATTTTTATGGCAAATTTAAATCGATACAAGTTTACATTCGGCAAAAAAACATTGACCCTAACAACTGAGCATGACAACCTCTTTATGGAGGAAGTTGCCAAGGTTGCAACAGAAAAATATGAAGCAATCAAAGAACAAATGCCTGGAGCGGATGATGAGACAATCGCTATTTTATTAGCAGTCAATAGCTTGTCAACCCAACTCAGCCGTGAGATTGAATTTGATGATAAGGAGCAAGAATTAGACGCCCTTCGTCATCAAGTGGTAGCGACTAAACAAGAGCAGAGCAAGATTGAGGACTCACTATGATTTCCGTCCTTCTCTTATTGGTTCTTGCATGGAGCTTTTATATCGGTTACCGTAGAGGTTTAGTTCTCCAGATTTACTATTTTGTAGCAACTGTGATTTCAGCTCTTCTTGCAGGAAATTTTTATCAATCCTTAGGGAAACAATTTGATTTGTTGATCCCATATGCAAGTCCACAGGAAGGACAGGGAACCTTCTTTTTCCCGTCGAATCAACTTTTCCAGCTGGACAAAGTCTTTTATGCAGGTCTTGGTTACCTCTTAGCCTTTACTATATTTTATTGCATTGGTCGTTTGCTGGGTCTCTTTCTTAATCTTCTACCGACTAAAAAGCTAGCGGGTCAATATTTCCGTATAGGCGCAGGAGTTTTATCAGTGGCTGTGACCTTATTTGTCCTCCAGATGATACTGACTATTCTTGCGACTGTTCCTTTACAAATTGTTCAAAATTCACTTGAAAACAGTTTTGTAGCTAAACATATTATCCAGAGTGTTCCAATCACTAGTCATGTGATTAAACAACTCTGGGTAACCAAAATAATCGGATAAAAAGGGCGGGAACTATTCCTAGCCTTTTGTTTACAATTCCAAAAGTTAAGGAGACTTTTAAGAAAGCTTTAGAACTTGAATACAGGGTTCCTAGGCTTATAACTAAGGAAAAGAAAATGAATAAAAAAATACTAGAAACGTTAGAATTTAATAAGGTCAAGGCTTTATTCGAGCCTCATATTTTGACCGAGCAAGGATTAGAGCAGTTGAAAGAACTTGCTCCGACTGATAAAGGAGACAAGATTAAGCAAGCTTTTGCAGAGATGAAGGAAATGCAAGAACTCTTTGTCGAGCATCCTCATTTCAGCATTTCTGCAACAAAAGATATTGCAGCGACCTCAAAACGTTTGGAAATGGGTGCTGATCTCAACATCGAGGAATTTCTCCTTCTCAAACGTGTCATCTTTGCCAGTCGTGAATTGCAGAATTTTTATGACAATCTTGAAAATGTACGTTTGGATCACCTGGCAAGTTGGTTTGAGAAACTTCATGATTTTCCACATTTACAGGGAAATCTACAAGCCATCAACGAAGCTGGATTTATTGAGAACTTTGCTAGCGAGGATTTGGCACGAATCCGTCGAAAAATCCATGATAGTGAAAGTCAAGTCCGTGATGTCTTGCAAGACCTTCTCAAACAAAAAGCTCAGATGCTGACAGAAGGTATCATCGCAAGTAGAAATGGTCGCCAAGTTCTTCCAGTTAAGAATACCTATCGTAACAAGATTGCTGGTGTAGTACATGATATTTCTGCCAGTGGGAACACTGTTTATATCGAACCTCGTGAAGTGGTCAAGTTGAGTGAGGAAATAGCCAGTCTTCGTGCAGATGAACGCTATGAGATGATGCGTATCCTCCAAGAACTCTCTGAACGAGTAAGACCACACGCAGCTGAAATTGCTAATGATGCTTGGATTATCGGACATTTGGACCTGATTCGGGCTAAGGTTCGCTTTATCCAAGAGACGGAGGCAGTAGTACCTCAAGTGTCTGAGGGACAGGAGATTCAACTTCTTCACGTTCGTCATCCCTTGGTGAAGAATGCCATCGCAAATGATGTGCACTTCGGCAAAGAATTAACAGCTATCGTCATCACTGGTCCCAATACTGGTGGTAAGACTATCATGCTGAAGACCTTGGGTTTGACGCAATTGATGGCCCAGTCTGGACTGCCAATTCTAGCCGATAAGGGCAGTCGTGTAGGGGTTTTCGAGGAGATTTTCGCAGATATCGGGGACGAACAGTCCATCGAACAAAGTCTCTCAACCTTCTCTAGTCATATGACCAATATCGTAGATATTCTTGGTAAGGTCAATCAAAACTCGCTCTTGCTACTTGATGAGCTTGGAGCAGGTACAGATCCTCAGGAAGGAGCTGCCCTAGCCATGTCTATCCTAGAAGACTTGCGTTTGCGTCAGGTCAAGACTATGGCAACCACTCACTATCCTGAACTCAAGGCCTACGGGATTGAAACGGCTTATGTTCAAAATGCTAGCATGGAGTTTGATACAGCTAGCCTGCGCCCAACCTATCGCTTTATGCAGGGAGTTCCAGGTCGAAGCAATGCCTTTGAAATTGCCAAACGTCTAGGCTTGTCAGATGTCATCGTAGGTGATGCCAGCAAGCAGATTAATCAAGACAATGATGTCAATCGCATTATTGAGCAATTGGAAGAACAAACACTTGAAAGCCGGAAACGTCTTGAAAATATCCGCCAAGTCGAGCAAGAAAACCTCAAGATGAACCGTGCCCTTAAAAAACTTTATAACGAGCTCAACCGTGAAAAGGAAACAGAACTCAATAAGGCGCGAGAACAAGCTGCTGAGATTGTTGACTTAGCACTAGCTGAGAGTGATGATATACTTAAAAATCTTCACAGTAAATCTCAACTAAAACCACATGAGATTATTGAAGCCAAGGCTAAACTCAAAAAATTAGCCCCTGAAAAGGTTGACCTTTCTAAAAACAAGGTCCTTCAAAAGGCCAAGAAAAAACGAGCTCCAAAAGTTGGAGATGATATTATCGTTTTAAGCTATGGTCAACGTGGTACCTTGACCAATCAACTCAAGGATGGTCGTTGGGAAGCACAGGTTGGCTTGATTAAGATGACGCTTGAAGAAAAAGAGTTTGACTTGGTTCAAGCCCAGAAAGAAGCACCAGTCAAGAAGAAACAAGTTAACGTCGTTAAACGTGCAGCAGGCAAAGGCCCACAGGCTCGACTAGATCTTCGTGGCAAACGCTACGAGGAAGCTATGGAAGCCTTGGATGCCTTTATTGACCAAGCCCTTCTCAACAATATGGCTCAAGTAGATATCATCCATGGTATCGGTACAGGAGTCATCCGTGAAGGTGTAACTAAGTACCTGCAAAGAAACAAGCAAGTCAAGAGCTTTGGTTATGCACCGCAAAATGCAGGTGGATCTGGCGCAACCATTGTAACCTTTAAGGGATAAAGCGAAACGAATGAAAATTTGATCCTAGATAAACTACCTCTACCTGCAAGATAATCTGTTACAGTCTTTTCTTTTAACTCTGAACTATATTTCTTCCAGCTATGACGCTCCTTGAGCCCTTCTACACCCTCTGTTTGATACTTACGAATCCAATTTCTGATTGTGTCACTATTTACTCCAAATGCTTTGGTCAAAATAGATATTGACTTCCCTTGTTCAAGGTAAAGATGAACAACTTCTAACTTCTCCTCCACTGATTTCGGACCTCTTTTTGCCATACGAAAAGTCCCCCTGTAGTTTCTAGTGAAATTTTGTTTTTTCACTATCCACTATAAGGGGAGTGTATCAAACTTTAGTAGTAAGCAAAAGGGGGGCAAAAATATTATAGTCAATTGAAACAAGAACAAGACTATATCGTGCCACTTTCAAGTGGTGTAGTTATCGGTGCTGGAGTGCTGGCTTGCGTGGAATTGGTTTTCTATTTCCTGAAGCCAACAAGTAAGAAGAATAATACAAAAAATCTCGAGATTTTCTCGAGACTTTTTCTTTATTGCCCTGCGTAATATTTTTGAATTCCCTTAACGATACCTGCAACTAATCTGTTTTGGTAGGCATCACTGCGGACTTGTTGATTCTCATTGAAATTGTCAATATATCCCAATTCCAATAGAACAGCTGGTTTATTAGTTTCTCGAAGGACAGCAAAACTACTTCGTAGACGACCTGCATCCTTAGCACCAGTTTCAGCTAACAGTGAAGAGTGAATATCTGCTGCAAGGCGATTACTTTCACTGATTCGGTCAGGGTGGTTATGCCAGTATGGATTAATCTTAGAAGGATAACCAGCAGCTTCTTCATAAGAATAAGTCTGAATTCCAGCTCTGTTTGATGCTGGATTACCACTAGCATTGAAGTGAATACTAATAAAGATATCTGAATCAGTCTTATTAACCATTCTTGAACGTTCGGTGACATAGTCTACAAAGACATCACTGTCTCTTGAAGAAAGAACAGTATAGCCGAGTCCTTCAAGCTCCTTGCGTAGCTTTTGGTAAACTTGCATGTTCAGTTCTTTTTCGGTGATGTTATAATAAGATGCTCCAGGATCTTTACCACCATGGCCTGGATCTAGGAAGATAATATTGTTATATTTCCCCTTTTCAAAACCACGACTTACAGAAGTTTCACCAATCCATTTCCCATTGCTTTGGAATTGATGAGTTTGTCCATCGATTTTATGGGTCCCTGTAACATAGACTCCATTTTCATCTACATAGTAGCGGGCTTTATAGTAGCTGTCGTCAATCCATTCGCTCTTAGCCATGTAACCACCTGCCTTGAGGTAGTAAGAACCAATCCATTCACGCGCTGCGTAAGCACCACCAGATTTCAAGTAGAACCAACTATCATAGTTTTTATCGAAAATCCATTCTTTTTCAGCCATGGCCCCGCTAGCTTTTAGGTAGTAGCTACCTTGCCATTGGTTACTTGCCATAGTAGCATCTTTGTTAAAGTAGTACCAGGTACCACTAATTTTATCCCACTTATTTTTGATTAATTTACCAGAAGCAAGGGCGTAGTACCATTGTCCATCTTGTTTTACCCAAGAACTCTCAGCCATGGCACCACTATTGGTAAACAGATAGTCGTCAAAAATTGTGTTGCTGAGCATGACACCATCTTGATCAAAATAGTACCAGACACCACCGATTTTTTCCCATTTTTGTTGAGAAATTTTTCCATAAGCGTTAGCGTAATACCATTTATCTTGGAGTTTACTCCAACCAGAATCGACCATAGCCCCGCTACTAGTTAGGATATATCCATCAAAAATAGTATCACTCAGCATGATGCCATCTTTGTTGAAGTAGTACCATTTTCCGTGGATTTTTTTCCAGTTTAGAACAGGGGCATTGTTTTCATAGAAGCGCCAGATATTTTCCTCTAATACCCAACCATCTTTTTGGACTTCAGGAGCCTTATCTTCTTCTTTCTTAGCTGGATTTGTCGTTTGATTGGTATTTGCTTCAGTTGAAGCTTCAGTTTCCTTAGCTGGGAGACTGTTTTTCTCCACTTTGTCAGTAGCGGTTTCACTGTGTGTTGTTTCTACTGGGGTTGACTGTGCTTGGTTTTCCTCAGCATAGCTAAGGTTGCTTGTTAGACCAAATACTGAAAGCGTAATGGCACTTGCCAAGAGCGTTTTTTTCACTTGATTTATCTCCTATTTTTACTTTTTTATAATTTTATCAGAAAAGTGCCTCATATGGAACATTTAGTGGCCAAGATCGAGGTGCTGGTGGACTGTATTGTAATAGTTGACTATATCATCACGAAAATTTGAACAATCATGATGATATAGATGAGCAGTGTTAGTAAAAATCCAGCTCGCCAAAAGAATTTAATAAATTTTGGATAATAAAAACTACGTCTTTTGTTTAAGAAGAAAAAGACCAACACAATTGCTAGTATTGATAAGGCCGTTCCCAATACGGGAAGTTGATTGTGTGTAAACATCTTAGCCGTTATCAAATAATATTCAAATATTAGAAAAGGAAAAGCTAAATCAGCAGCATTGATGCCCCTTTTCTTTAACTTAAAGAGTCTGCTTAAAATAATCGCCAGAGCTAAGGTTAGTACCAAAAGCAAGATGGAAGCAAGTTTCATTAAAATCATACCATTATTGTATCATAAAATTTTGAGAATAGAAAAGTAAATTCCGTGATTTATCACTGTTTTAGCAAAAAATCATTGGTAAGAAACAGATTTTATAATTCCTGCTTGAACAGAATGAATCATGTGTTCGGTACGATGATAGTTTGAACTCTCAATATAAATCTTTTTTATGTTCAACATAGAAAAGATATATTAGTCAGAAGTGAAGAATAGTAGTAGAATGAGTAGCAAATAAAACAAAGGAGTTTCTTATGAAATTAGTTACTTTATGGTCAAAACTCTCACTAGGAATTCAATTATTGGTGGCTTTGGTCTTGGGGGTGATTGCTGCAGTCATCTGGCCACAATTTGCAGGCTTTTATCAATTTTTAGGACAAGCCTTTATTAAATTGATCAATATGGTTATCATTCCGCTAATCTTCCCAACCATCGTTGTTGCAGTAGCTGGAGTTATCGGAAAAAAATCTTTCGAAAAAATCTTGGCCAAGAGCTTGGTTTACTTTTTTGCCGTAACAACTGCCATTACTCTTTTGTTTGTATTTGCTAGTTACTTTTTGGGATTTGGACAAGGTGTGAACATTGGTCAAACTGGTGGAAACCTTGATGGGATTGCGAACAATGTCAAGTTCAGCGAATTTTTGCTTGGTTTTATTCCATCAAACATCGTCAAGTCTCTTTCAGAAGGTGCTCTTTTGCCAATTATCGTGTTTGCTATCTTTCTTGGTTACGGAATTGGGAATCTTAAATCTGAGAAATCTCAGAAGATTATCGAAGGTTTCCAAATCTGGATTGAGTCCATCTACAAGATTGTTACAGTGATTGTCAAACTATCACCGATTGGAATTTTTGGATTTATCGCCAAAGATGTTGCAACTACTGGCCTTGATAAATTGATTGGGCTTGGTCAATTTGTAATCGGAACTTACTTGGCTTATGCTGTATTGGTTCTGCTTATTTTCCCTTTGATCGCTCTATTCTTTAAAGTACCGTATTTGTCAGCCTTTCGTGAAAATTGGAGTCTT
This sequence comes from Streptococcus sp. 27098_8_69, assembly GCF_041432445.1. Classification (NCBI taxonomy): domain Bacteria; kingdom Bacillati; phylum Bacillota; class Bacilli; order Lactobacillales; family Streptococcaceae; genus Streptococcus; species Streptococcus sp. 27098_8_69. Next base: position 13,545 of record NZ_JAPVZO010000005.1, read on the forward strand.
TTGACTCTGGCCTTTGTTACGGGGAGTTCTAGTGTTGTCTTGCCATCACTTCTTAAAGATTTGAAAAAACAGGGGCATGACGAGCATACAATTGATTTAGTTGTTCCTTTAGGATATACTTTTAACTTAGAGGGGGCAGCAGTTTATTTCTCAGTAGCGACAATCTTTATCGCGCATGCCTACGGCATTCAATTTTCTTTATCAAGTCTCTTGTTTACTGTTTTGCTTTTGACCTTGATTGGAAAAACTGCAGCAACTGTGCCATCAGGTGCTATCGTGGTTCTACTAGCCGCAGCACCTCAACTGGGCTTGCCAGTTGAAGGAGTCGCCTTGATCTTTGCAGTTGATTTCTTTGTCAATGCTGGCCGTACTATGATCAATGTTTTGGGTCAAATCTTAACAGTCAGCGTTATTGAAAAAACAGAAGGATATATTTTAGAAGAAAAGGAAAGCCAACTATCAGTCAGCTTTTCTTAAGGAGATTATAAGTAATGAGTGAAGCAAAAGTTTATGTAATCCATGAGAATCTTGAATGGACCCAGCATTTGGTCAAATGGTTGGAAGAACTAGAAGTCCCTTATGAACTGTGGGATTTATCTAGTGGGATATTGGACCTGCAAAGTCCACCGCCACAAGGTATCTTTTACAATCGTATGTCTGCGTCTTCTCACACCAGAGGACATCGCTATGCGCCAGAATTTACAGAGCAGGTGATTACTTGGTTAGAAGCACACGGACGCAAGGTTGTGAATGGAACAGGTGCTATCAACCTAGAAATCAGTAAAGTCAAACAATATTTGAAGTTAAATGAGTCGGGCATTGAGACTCCTGCGACAGTTGCAGTTTTGGGTCAAGAAAATATCATTGAAGCAGCAAGAAAATTGAACATCTATCCTTTGATTACCAAGCACAATCGAGCAGGTAAGGGGTTAGGCGTTCAACTCTTCCAAAATGAAGAAGAATTGGAAGCTTATGTCAATAGTCCTCTCTTTGAACCATCAGTGGATGGAATTACCTTGTTACAAGCCTACATCAAACCAAGTGATGGATGCATCCGTCGTTCAGAGTTTATCAATCAGAAGTTTCTCTATACTGTTTCAATCGATTCTTCAGATGGTTTCCAACTGTGCCCAGCAGATGGTTGTCAAATTGGCAAGAGACCAGAACAACTAGAAACGTCTGAAAAATTCCAGATTACAGAACCTCTACCAGATGGCCGAAGAGAAGCTTATGAAAACTTCCTAAAAAATGCTCAGATTGATGTTGCTGCTATTGAATGGGTTCAGTCAGAGAATGGTGATATTTATGTTTATGATGTAAATACCAATACAAACTACAATCCTACCGCAGAAAAGAATGCCAATATTTTTGCTCACCAACATTTAGCTCACTATTTAAAAACAGAATTGCAAGCCCTAACGAGTGGACAATAAAGTAGGAAATTCAAAAATCCCCCAGTATTAAATGACTGGGGGATTGATTTGTTTATAATCTTCGAAAATCTCTTCAAACCACGTCAGCTTCCATCTGCAACCTCAAAATAGTATTTTGAGCTGCCTTCGTCAGTTCTATCCACAACCTCAAAACGGTGTTTTGAGCAACCTGCGGCTCGCTTCCTAGTTTGCTCTTTGATTTTCATTGAGTATTAATCGATAAAAAATTATTGCTTTGTTTTAAAGTCTGGATCCTTCAAACTTTGAACACTGGCATTGATCACTGCACCGATAATCAATATCTTGGTGATGATAATAAACCAAAACATCATGACAACAACGATGATGGAACTGAAAAATCGAACGTCGACTAGATAGTTGACATAGTTATTGAAATAAGCTGAAAAGATCGTTAATAGAGATATGAGAGTAAGAAGTACGAACAGACTTCCAGGAAGGACATAACGAATACGACCGACTTTCACATTTGGAAGGAAATAATAGAGCATGATCAAGATCGAAAACAGAAAGACATAAATCAGCGGTCCTGTAAAATCCTGTAAATATGCAAATAGAGAACTTTCGGATTTCCAGTAGTTTTTTAGCAGATCCAACAACATATGACCAAACATACTTAGGAATAGGGCAAGTGCAAAGAGAATTTGAAGTCCCAAACTAACTAGGAGACTCATCAGTTGGTGTGAGATAATTCCTCTATTTTTTGCAATTCCATAGGCTTTGTTAAAGGCCTTTTGAAGGAAATTCATGGATTTTGAAAATGTCCAAAGAGCTGATATCACCGCAAAACTCAAGAGTCCAGCAGACGGTTGCGTCAGCACTTCACGAGCAATCTTTGCTACTACATCATAGATCGTATCTGGTAAAAGTTCTTTTAAGGTTAGTAAAAAATTAGAGATTGGAATTTGAAAATAAGGCAAGATATTGACGGCTATCATAAGTAAAGGGAAGATTGAAATCAACCAATAGTAGGCAACGGCTACACTAGTCAACTCACTATCTGAGACTTGATAGTAATGCAAAAAAGCTTTCAATAAAGGCCTATTGGTTAGTTGTTTCCACAACTCTTTCATTGCATAATCCTCCACAATAATAACCTAAATCTTAATTTCTGCGAACTAATTCCATCATATCATAAGGTAATGTGTTGGCTGATTCTTTTAGAGAATAAGTTTCTAGGTTGTTCACATTTTGTCGCAGTTTTTTAGCATACTGGGCTGAAATAAGTTTTTGTTTCTCGTATTCAAAGATGGACTTACGTTCTAGATAGTAGCCTCTGAGCATTTCGTCGATATTATTGGGTTTGATACGATTGATAACCCGTTCCACAAAGGCACCACTGGTAATATGACTGGTTTCACGGAGACGAGATTCCTGCATAAAGCTAATTAGAGAACTCTTATAAATCCCTTTGAGGTTTTCCAAACTTTCGATGATGATTTCAGTGTTGGCTAGATAGAGCTCTGCAATCTGGTCATAATCGATGGCAAGAAGTCTTTGGTTTTCCTTGTCTCTCCAAGAACGAAAGGTTTTGCCAAATGTGAGCAACTCGTGTAGGAGAAAACGTACAATCCGAATAGAAACAAGGAAGTAGTAGGTTAGTCGAGAAGCAAAGTTTCGCTTAATATTTTTCTCCATGCTTTTCAGGTAACGTTGGTAGACACGATATCCTCTTTCACCGATTTTGCCTTCTTCGTAAGCTTGTTCCAAACCATCGTTCTCAATACTGAGAATCAAGAGTTTCAGAGCTTCCCAGTCTTCTTGGATTTCTTTGTTTTCTTGGCTGAGGATGAGATTTTCAATCCGTCCATGATAGTTATCAATCGCAGCATAGAGTGGAACCTTGTTTTTAGTATGGTCCAAATCTCTCTCTAACTCCATGGCAACATCATTTAGGATAGCGATGTGCATGAGATGATCCTTAGATGGCTCTTGCTCTTCAGAAAGATGTGGCAAGACCAATAATCCAGTAAGGAAACTGACCAGAGTTACACCAGCTACGAGGAAGAGAAGGAGCGGATATTCTTGCTCTAAGTTAGACGGTATCAAGAGGATAGTGGCAATGGATACAGTTCCCTTGACTCCAGAAAAGGTAAGGAGAAGCATATCTTTGACATACTTGTGGAGACTTTTTTGAAGTTTCTTTATTCGAAACGCGTAAAAGCCGTAAATCATCACAAAGCGGATGGCAAAGAGTAGGAAGGTTAAAAGAAAGACTGTGACGAGAAGAAGCACATTGTTATAAAAAGCACTCTTAAGAATGGGCTCCGCAATCATTTCCAGTTCCATTCCTAACAGGACGAAGACAGAACCATTGAGCATAAAGGTTACAGTGTGCCAAACGGTCTCGGTCACTGTATCCACTTGAGCTTCGAGAAGATTTATCTTTTTAAAACGACTGGCTTTTAAAATACCAGCGACAACGACTGCGATAATTCCAGAAACATGAATCTCTTCAGCGATGAAGAAGGTTAGAAGTGGTAAGCTAAGATCTAGTAGCAGTTCGCTGGCTATATCAGTAGCACGGACACTTAGAAGGAAGGAGTGGAGGAAACGATTGATTAAGGCTGTTATAAAGCCAACTGCAAACCCTCCAACGATGGAAATTGCTAATGAAGTACCAGCTTGGGTAAGTGAGAAAGTCCCTGTTGTCCATGCGATGAGAGCAACACGAAAGGCAATTAGCCCAGAAGCATCATTAAGGAGTCCTTCCCCTTTTAAAATATTTGAAATTCGTTTTGGAAATGTAAACCGTTCAGAAAGGGAAGCAAAGGCAACCAGGTCAGTAGGACCAAGTGCAGCCCCTACGGCTAGGCAGGCAGCTAAAGGTAAGCTCGCCCAAAGAACATGGGCAAGTCCTCCCATACTTAGAGTAGATATAAAGATGACAGGGAAAATTAGATAGAGAACGATTTTCCAGTGTTTTAAGATAGAGGTTACATCTGCTTCTTGAGCCTCACGAAAGAGGAGCGGTCCGATAACTAAAGCAAGAAACAACTCAGTATCTAAGTGATACTGGTTATTCGGTAAGCACAGGCCAATACCGATACCCAGCAAAATCTGAATCAGGGGCATGGGTAAAAAGGGAAGAAGTTTATTGGTCGTACTAGAAACAATGAGAACAAGTAAAAATATCAAGAGATAAAATAGTAAATCCATCTTTTACCTCCTTATTTTTGTTTTCGACAAGCTTCAAAAAGTTCCTTTTGTTCTTGGATTTTTTGATCAATTTTCGAGCAGTCCTTATGCTCGATTTTCTTCTGACAACGCTCCATTTCAAGTGTTATCATTTTCTTCTTGATTTTCAGCATCTTCTTGCTCATATGAGCTTCATCTAACATACCAACTGCCCGTTCATGTTGGGTTGATTCAACGAATTTGTGGCGAAGACCTTCTATTTTATCTCGTAGGTATTGTTTATCCATGGCGATACCTTTCTAATTTTTCAATCATGACTAAAAACGGTGGATTGTTGATCTGGTTGAGAGTGCGATAGATCGTAGAAGTATATTCTTGTTGTGGTAAGTGACTGACAAAATCCATGACTGCATCCCGTTCTATATCTCCGCCTTCATGCCCGTAATAAATCATGATGGCTATTCGTCCACCTTTAACTAGCATTTGGCAAAGTTTATCCAGTGCTTCAATAGTTGTTTGAGGTTGGGTGATAATGCTTTTATCAGCTGAAGGAAGATAACCAAGATTAAAGATGGCTGCTTTCACCTCAGTTACAAACTGATCCACGGTTTCGTGGCCTTGCAGGACTAAGTCTACATTGGACAAACCTGCTTCTTGGATACGTTGACTTGTTTTTTCCAGAGCTTGTTCTTGTATATCAAAAGCATAGACTTGTTTAGCTAACTTGGCAAGAAAAAGGGTATCATGGCCATTTCCCATGGTAGCATCCACAACAACATCCTCCGGGGTGATGACTTGGGCAAGAAAATCATGCGCCATTTCGAGTGGTCTTTTCATTCATAAACTCCTGTTTTACAGCCTTGCATCCTTGGACGCTACCGCGTCGTCTCATTTCAGCCTCAATGCTATTTAGAACTTCCCATTTATTGAGACTCCACATAGGACCAATCAACATCTCCCTAGGCGCATCACCTGTAATCCGATGGATAACGATATGTTTGGGAATAATTTCTAGTTGGTCACAGATGACCTTGACATATTCATCCTGACTCATGAGCTGCAAACGACCTTCATGATAGTCGCGTTGCATCCGAGTATTGGTCATGAGGTGAAGTAGGTGAAGTTTAATCCCTTGGATATCATTGTCCCTTACACAACGCCGAACGTTTTCCACCATCATTTCATGAGTTTCGCCTGGCAAACCATTGATCAAATGGGCAACAATCTCGATCTTCGGATACTTCCGAAGTCGTTTGACTGTATCTACGTAGAGTTCATAGGAGTGGGCGCGGTTAATCAATTCGGAAGTTTCTTCATAAGTAGTTTGTAAGCCTAACTCTACGGTAACATGCATTCGCTCTGATAATTCTGCCAAGTATTCAATTGTCTCATCAGGAAGGCAATCTGGTCGAGTCCCGATATTGATACCGACAACCCCAGGTTCATTGATGGCTTGCTCATAACGCTCGCGAATCACTTCCAGCTTTTCATGTGTATTGGTAAAATTTTGGAAATAAACCAAATATTTTTTAACTTCAGGCCACTTACGGTGCATGAAGTCAATTTCCTTATAGAATTGCTCACGGATAGGAGCATCAGGTGCAACGATTGCATCTCCAGAACCAGAAACCGTACAAAAAGTACAGCCCCCATGTGCTACAGTTCCATCGCGATTGGGACAATCAAAGCCAGCATCAATAGGGACTTTAAAAGTCTTTTCTCCAAATAAATTTCGATAGTAATCATTTAAGGTATTATAGGATTTCATAGCTAATATTATATCAGAAAAGACCCGCAAACTCAAAAAAGGTCAGTAAGAGAGAGCATGCCTAGAAAGTGAAACGAGAGAAAAAGTCAAATTTTTTTTATAAAAGCCTTTACAAAAAAATAAAAAGTGGTAAAATTAAAACATAAACATGCGCAAACGTTTTCGTAAAACGTTTGCCAAATAAATATAAAGGAGATTTGAATGATGAAAGATACATTCAAAAATGTCTTGTCTTTCGAATTTTGGCAGAAATTCGGTAAGGCTCTAATGGTGGTTATCGCTGTTATGCCGGCGGCTGGATTGATGATTTCAATCGGTAAGTCACTTGCAATGATTGACCCAAACCTTGCTCCCCTAGTTATTACTGGTGGCGTACTAGAGCAAATTGGTTGGGGGGTTATCGGTAACCTTCATATTTTGTTTGCCCTTGCTATTGGAGGAAGCTGGGCTAAAGAACGTGCTGGTGGTGCTTTTGCGGCAGGTCTTGCATTTATCCTTATTAACCGTATCACTGGTACAATCTTCGGTGTATCAGGGGATATGTTGAAGGATCCTAACGCTATGGTTTCAACAATTTTTGGTGGATCTATCAAGGTTTCTGATTACTTCATTAGCGTACTTGAGGCACCAGCGCTTAACATGGGGGTATTTGTAGGGATTATCTCAGGTTTTGTTGGAGCGACTGCTTTTAACAAATACTATAACTTCCGTAAACTTCCTGATGCACTTTCATTCTTTAACGGGAAACGTTTTGTACCATTTGTAGTTATTCTTCGCTCAGCAATCGCTGCAATTCTTCTTTCAGCTTTCTGGCCATTGATTCAGACAGGTATCAACAACTTCGGTATCTGGATTGCCAACTCACAAGAAACTGCTCCAATCCTTGCACCATTCTTGTATGGTACTTTGGAACGCTTGCTCTTGCCATTTGGTCTTCACCATATGTTGACTATCCCAATGAACTACACAGCTCTTGGTGGTACTTATGACATTTTAACTGGTGCAGCTAAAGGTACTCAAGTATTTGGTCAAGACCCACTTTGGCTTGCATGGGTAACAGACCTTGTTAACCTTAAAGGTACTGATGCTAGCCAATACCAAACATTGCTCGATACAGTTCATCCAGCTCGTTTCAAAGTTGGACAAATGATTGGTTCATTCGGTATTTTGATGGGTGTGGCTGTTGCTATTTACCGTAATGTTGAAGCAGACAAGAAACACCAATACAAAGGAATGATGATTGCGACAGCTCTTGCAACTTTCTTGACTGGTGTTACTGAGCCAATTGAATATATGTTCATGTTCGTTGCAACACCTATGTATCTTGTTTATTCAGTAGTTCAAGGTGCTGCCTTTGCTATGGCTGACGTGGTTAACCTACGTATGCACTCATTCGGTTCTATCGAATTCTTGACTCGTACACCAATGGCGATCAATGCGGGTCTTGGTATGGATATCATTAACTTTATCTGGGTAACAGCACTATTTGCAGTTATCATGTACTTTATCGCCAACTTCATGATTCAAAAATTCAACTATGCTACTCCAGGACGTAACGGAAACTACGAAACTGCTGAAGGTTCATCAGAATCTGCTGCTTCTGGTGAGTCAAAAGTTGCAGAAGCTTCTCAAGCTGTTAACATCATCAACCTTCTTGGTGGACGTGCTAACATCGTTGACGTTGACGCATGTATGACTCGTCTTCGTGTAACTGTTAAAGATGCAGATAAAGTAGGAAATGCAGAGCAATGGAAAGCAGAAGGAGCTATGGGTCTTGTCATGAAAGGACAAGGGGTTCAAGCTATCTACGGACCTAAAGCTGATGTTTTGAAATCAGATATTCAAGACCTTCTTGACTCAGGTGAAGTGATTCCTGAAACTCTTCCAAGTCAAATGGCATCATCTTCTAAAAATGCTGTTGTATATAAAGGTGTAACTGAAGAAGTTTATTCAGTTGCTGACGGTCAAGTGGTTGCCTTGGAACAAGTAAAAGACCCAGTATTTGCTCAAAAAATGATGGGTGATGGATTTGCGGTGGAACCAGCAAACGGAAACATTGTATCTCCAGTATCAGGTACTGTATCAAGCATCTTCCCAACTAAACACGCTCTTGGTCTTGTGACTGAAGCAGGTCTTGAAGTGCTTGTTCACATTGGTTTGGACACAGTAAGTCTTGAAGGAAAACCATTTACAGTTCATGTTGCTGAAGGACAAAAAGTTGCGGCAGGTGATCTTCTTGTCACAGCTGACTTGGATGCTATCCGTGCAGCAGGACGTGAAACCACAACTGTGGTTGTCTTCACAAATGGTGATGCAATCAAATCAGTTAAATTAGAAAAAACAGGTTCTCTTGCTGCTAAAACAGCAGTTGCAAAAGTAGAATTGTAATATTTAAGAGGTTGGAAGCTGTTTCCAACCTCTTGTTTATAGGAGAAAAGAATGAAGTTTTTAACACTCAATACCCATAGTTGGATGGAAAAAGATCCTGAACAAAAGTTTCAATTTTTACTTCAAGATATACTTGAAAACAGTTATGATTTGATTTGTTTTCAGGAAATCAACCAAGAAATCACTTCAGCTCAAGTAGAAACAGGCCCACTTTATCAGCCATTACCATCTGCTGAGCCGATTCATCAAGACCACTATGTGCGACTTTTGGTAGAGAAGTTGGCTGAGCAAGGTCAAAACTATTATTGGACTTGGGCCTACAACCATATCGGTTATGATCGCTATCATGAGGGTGTGGCAATTCTTTCTAAAACACCGATTGAGGCGCGTGAAATTTTGGTTTCAGATGTCGATGATCCGACAGACTATCACACTCGTCGAGTTGCTTTAGCAGAAACAGTAGTTGAAGGCAAAGAACTTGCAGTTGCGAGTGTCCATCTCTCTTGGTGGGATAAAGGCTTCCAAGAGGAATGGGCGCGCTTTGAAGCGGTTCTGAAAGAGTTGAACAAGCCACTCTTGCTAGCAGGTGATTTTAATAATCCTGCAGGCCAAGAGGGCTACCAAGCTATTTTAGCTAGTCCACTAAACTTACAAGATGCATTTGAAGTTGCAAAAGAAAGAAGTGGTAGCTATACTGTTCCGCCTGAAATTGATGGCTGGAAGGGGAATACAGAACCTCTTCGAATCGATTATATCTTTACGACAAAGGATATGCAGGTAGAAAACCTTCACGTGGTCTTTGATGGTAAAAACAGCCCACAGGTGAGCGACCATTATGGTCTCCAAGCAGAATTAGCTTGGAAAGACTAAATAAGGTATTTTAGTAAAAACAAACCAGTCCCCCTTCTACTAGCAGAAGGGGTTGATTTATTTAAGGAGTTAATATAGTTAAAGTTTTTTATTGAATAACTTGTAAAAAAAGATAAAATCCTTTAAAATAAAAAGTGTTGGAGGAATTTATGATTGTAAATCAAATAAAGCGTATGATCCCGACGCTAAAGGTAAATAATAGAAATTTAAATGAATCATTTTATATCGAGACTTTGGGGATGAAACCCTTGCTTGAAGAGTCAGCCTTCTTATCCCTAGGAGACCAATCAGGTATTGAAAAGTTAGTTTTAGAAGAATCACCAAGTATGAGAAACCGTAAGGTTGAAGGGAGTAAAAAATTATCTAGACTACTTGTAAAGGTAGAGAAGCCATCTGAAATTGAAGCCTTACTAGCTAGAATGGAAAAACATCCTCGCCTCTACAAAGGAAACAAGGGATATGCTTTTGAGGTTCTTTCTCCGGAAGGAGATTGTGTCCTTATCCATGCGGAAGATGATATCAAAGATTTGAATAAAGTTGAGGAAGAAGTCACTTTTTCAAAAGATGAGAAACTGAGATATTTGACAGCCTTTGAAATCTCGGTGGAAATCAACTTGCCAGATGAGACATCAAGCCTGCTTGAAAAAGAAGAAATCGAAAACCGACTAGCTTTCAAAAAAGCCCAAGGAAGTGATTTGCTGGTTGAAAATAATGTAACTTGGGACTTGTCCATGTTGAAATTTCAAGTAGAGAATCTGGATCTTGCTGTATTGCGTCAGAGATTTGAAGAAGTCGGTTACTTTATTCCAAAATCAGAGAAGTTTTTCCTCACTAAGGATACCAACAATATCGAATTGTGGTTTGAAACAGTATGAAACAAAAAATCATTCAAAAAATAGAGCAACAAATTGAGGCGGGGATTTATCCTGGTGCCTCTTTTGCATATTATCAGGATGGCGTTTGGTCTGACTGGTATCTAGGAGAAGCAAATCCAGAAATTGGTGAGCAGACTCGTGAGGACTTGGTCTATGATTTGGCCAGTGTCAGCAAGGTTGTTGGAGTAGGAACGGTCTTAACCTTCTTGTGGAAGGAAGGTAAGATTGAGCTTGATAACTCCATAAGAGACTATCTTCCAGAAGTGGATTACCCAGACATCACCATTCGACAATTACTAACGCATGCGACAGATTTGGATCCTTTTATCCCAAATAGGGATCAGCTTTCAGAAGACCAGTTGAGGAATGCCATGTATCATTTGAATCGCCGAGAGAAGAGAGCCTTTCTCTACTCGGATGTGCACTTTCTCTTGCTAGGTTTTCTCTTGGAAAACTATCTTGAAAAGGACTTGGATCAGATTTTACAAGAGCAAGTTTTGGATCCTTGGGGAATGAAGGAAACTCAGTTTGGTCCAGTTAACTGTGCTGTTCCAACGGTCCGTGGACAGAAAGCAGGAGTGGTCCATGATCCCAAGGCTCGTTTGCTTGGGAAACATGCTGGAAGTGCAGGCTTGTTTTCAACAGTTCATGATTTAAAAATCTTCCTTGAGCATTATTTACAGGATGATTTTGCTGCAGATTTGAGCCAGAATTTTTCGGATCTGAGTGATAAAGAACGCTCATTAGCATGGAATCTTGAAGGTGACTGGCTTGACCATACAGGCTATACTGGGACCTTTATCATGTGGAATCGTAAGAAGCAAGAGGCGGCAATTTTTCTATCTAACCGAACCTATGAAAAAGATGAGCGTGCTCAATGGATTTTGGATCGTAATCAGGTCATGGACTTGATTCGAGAGGTAGACTAGGGGGAAGTATGTCAAAAGCTTTAAAAGGAACTCTTTTTACAGTGATTGCAGGTATTGCCTGGGGTTTGTCTGGCACCAGTGCTCAGTACTTGATGGCTCATGGGATTTCTGCTCTTGTTCTGACCAATATCCGTTTGATAATTGCTGGATTACTCTTGGTTCTTCTGGCCTATACTAAATCGAGGGATAAATTTGTGGCCTTTCTGAAGGATAAATCAAGTCTGATTTCTCTTTTGCTATTTTCTTTATTTGGTCTTTTTCTGAATCAATTAGCTTATCTATCGGCTATTCAGGAGACAAATGCTGGGACAGCGACAGTCCTCCAGTATATCTGTCCAGTTGGAATTCTTGCTTACACTTGTATCAAGGATAAGGTGGCTCCGACGCTTTCAGAAATCATCTCTATGTTTTTAGCTATAGGTGGTACCTTTCTCATTGCAACCCATGGGCAATTGGATCAACTCTCGATGACTCCATCTGGTCTATTTTGGGGTTTGTTCTCAGCCCTAACCTATGCTCTTTATATCATTTTACCTATAAAATTGATTCAAAAATGGGGGAGCATATTGGTTATTGGTGTTGGAATGACCATCTCAGGTTTTCTAGCAGTACCTTTTACGGGGCTTATCGGGGCCAGTATTTCCATATCTTTTGATATCTTTCTAGCTTTTGCCGGCATCATTCTGATTGGAACGGTCTTTGCCTATACAGTCTTCCTCAAGGGAGCTAGTATGATAGGACCAGTCAAGTCGAGCCTTTTGGCTTCGATTGAGCCTATCTCGGCAGTATTTTTTGCCTTCATGATTATGGGGGATATCTTTTATCCTGTAGATTTTCTTGGTATGGCAATGATTTTACTAGCTGTGACTATCATTTCATTGAAGGATTTAATGCTTGAAAAGAAACATCACTCCGTTTAATGGATTAAAACAGTTTTTGAAGACTGGCTGACACTCAGCACTATAAAATATTCTGAGTTCACACATCTTATGAGTGAATTAAAAGACGGTTCAAAATGAGCCGTCTTTTTCATATATTCAATTATCGTTCACTAAAGGAAATTTGAAAATTATACATTGTACAATTAGGATTTTTACAAACTTTTATTACTTTACCACGCGCTCTATCTTCTGCATAAAACCATAAAACTTCTTGGCATTTTGTGCATTTTTCAGTCATATTTATACTCCTATAGTTTATTACCGCAATGGCTACACCGTTCTGGACGGTCGCTTGTTTTTTGCCCGCAAGTTGGGCATTCAATAGTTGCTGTAAGAATTTTTTTAACTTTTTTAATCATAATGATTACCATCCAGATTTCTTTTGACAAGTTCCATAATCACACCTATGGTAAGAAAGATTGTGGTAAATAGCTTCTTTACACCAATCGCATTTATTACCACTTAAAGCACGTTCACAAGCACAATACCATTCATTAGGGTTTCCCATAATAAAAACCTCTTTCTATTTACAATATTTTATAGTAAAATACCGCAATCTTGTGCTAATTCTTCTAATGTAAGTCCAGAATAACGTCGTAGGTTCAAAAGTTCCTTATCGATTTCCAGTCTTCCACCTGAAGAATCAACTCTCCACTGCAAAATTGATTCCAGAGCTCGAATACTTGCTTCAATTGTCTCTAAAGTTTCTTGAAGCGATTCTCTTTCTTGAGTTAGACTGATGTATTGTTCACGGTCTGCCGAAGCCATTCGTCCACCCAGCTCGTTAATATCAGCCATTACTTCTAAGCGAATTCTTTTCGATTTCTCAAGAATTTTCATCGCTAATTCTTGTTTTTTAGTGTATTTATCAATGTCAGATTTTCTAATAAACCATAAAATCCCGCCAATAATTGCAATTATAAAAATTAAACCCATATTTTCTCCTTAATAAAACCTCTAAGCATTTGTAGCACATTAAAAATCGTATTTATTTTAATACGAAATACCTCCTTTTTTATTTTCACTCAAAAATCCCTGCTACAATAAGGGTTGAGCTTGTTTTAGTAGACGGTCGTCAACTAAAACAATGAAAAAACAAAAATGCCAATTCAACAAGGTAACCAAAACCCTATTAAATCAGCATTTTAAATATTTTTATTGATAACTTTGATTGTTTTAACAAACGACCGTTTACTAAAACTGTTGATAGGTTTAATTTACTATTTTTCTAAGGATTTGTCAATCAATTATAGGTGATTTCTTCTATTTATTTGGATACCATTGCGCTTTAGCACATTATAAATGGTTGCTGTGGAAATATTCAGCTGATTTGCAATCTTTCGCACAGAAAATTCTTTTCGTAGATATTGCTCGATTATTTGTTTTTCGCTATCTTTAGGCAACCCTTTATTGCCAAGTTTCACACCTTTTTCTTTCGCTTTACGGAGTCCGTCTTTAGTGCGTTCAGAAATCGCTTGAAGCTCCCATTCTGCCACATAGCCCAACATCAAACAAAAGAACTTTCCAGTTAAAGAATCTGTTTCAATATTTTCATGAATTGATTGAAGATGAATACCATGTTTAGTTAAATCTTCAATAATAGCAGAGAGGTGAAGCATCTTTCTTGTAAGCCTATCCAATTTATATACGACAAAATTTGTTTTAACGCCTTGTTTAGCATATTTTTTGGCTAATTTTAACGCTTTGTCAAGCTGTTGTCGCTCCTGATTTCCGCCTGAATCTTTTTCGATATAGAGCTTGTCGCAAAAGCCGAGTGCTTCTTTTTGAACAGATAACCCCAACTCTTGACGATTATCTGTCGAACTGACACGAGCATAGCCGATAGTTATGGTTTTGATATTTTCTAATTTGTTCTTGTGATGATTTGTCAAAATTTCTCCTTTCTTTACTATTGTAGCAGGGTAATTATATTGTAAAAGGGAATTTAGACAAAATAAAAGACCTACAGTTTATATCAAAGGCTTCTTGTTCATAAAAACGAGGTCGGGATTTTGGTCCCGACCTCTTGTTGATTCTATATGGATTAGTCTTTGTTTTCGTATGGCAGGATCAAGTTTAGGATGATACCTGTCATAGCTGATAGGGCAGTACCTGAAAGGGTAACTGGACCAAGTTTAAGGATTGCTCCACCAAGTCCAAGCACCAACATAGCACTAGCGATGATAAGGTTACGCATTTGACCGAAGTCAACACGTTCTTTGATCAAGACTTTCAAACCGTTACTTGCGATAACCCCGTAAAGAAGGATAGACATACCACCAAGTACAGCGTTTGGAATTGTTGAAATCAAGGCAGTAAATTTCCCAAGGAAGCTAAGGGCAATTGCGATAAAGGCAGCGTTACGGATAACTGAGACAGAAGCGATACGAGTCATACCGATAACTCCTGTATTTTCACCGTAAGTTGTATTTGCTGGTCCACCAAGGAAGGCAGAAACAGAAGTTGCGATACCGTCACCAAGAAGGGTACGGTGAAGACCTGGTTCCTTCAAGAATTGGCGTCCACAGATTTGACCTAAAACGGTGTGGTCTCCGATATGTTCAGAAATCGTTACGATTGCGATTGGTAGGATGGCAATTGTTTCAGGACCGAAGTATAGGTTGTATTGTTTGAAGGCACCACCTGTATTGAATGGTAGGTAGAAACCAGGGATTTCAAACCAGTTAGCTTCAAGAACAGGAGTGAAGTCAACCAATCCAAGTGCTAGGGCAAAGAGGTAACCACCGATAATGGCAAAAAGGAATGGGATGATTCGTAGGAAGCCTTTTCCTTTTGTATTGATAAAGGCAGCAATCAAGAAAGTAACAACGGCTACAAGAGCGTTTTTCCAATTTCCGTCCGCTACAAGACCAGCGTTGGTAACAGCTGAACTAGCAAGTCCAAGACCGATAACGATGATCATAGGACCGATAATGATTGGAGGCAAGAGTTTGTCGATCCACTTTGTACCTGCAAAGCGAACACTTGCAGCAACAAGGACATAGACAAAACCTGTAAGAATAACCCCAGTTTGAGCGGCAGATACATCGCCACCCATTTCTTTCATAGCAAGTGACATGGCTGTGATAAAGGCAAAAGAAGAACCCAGATAAACTGGAACTTTAAAGCCAGTAGAGATCATGTAAATGAGTGTTCCTACACCTGATGCAAAAAGGGCAACCGATACAGGCATTCCCAAGATCAAAGGTACCAAGATGGTTGCACCAAACATGGCAAATACGTGCTGGAAGCTAAGAAGAATTCCCTTTCCAGCTGAAGGACGTTGGTCAACGTCTAATAACAAATCAACAGTTGATTCCTGTTTCATATTAACCTCACTTTTGGGCATCAAAAAAGAGCCCATTATTTTACAGCAATAGGCTCTCAGAGTAAGACTTCTTCAAAACATGGTTATCCCAATATTAAAGAATTTCATATATTTCTGCGTCTTCGTCACCTCACGGGATGACATTAAAAACCTTTGCTTGTGATAGTATAGCAGAAAAAAATTCTTTTGTAAACAACTTTTTTAAAAATGTTTTAAAGTGGTCGTTTGTTAGGCATACCAGCCTTTCTTGGGTATTTATTTGGAGTTTCTTTTTTCTTCTCGACAATAGTAATGTAGCGAGGGTCTCCGTTAGGAAGAGTGTAACTGAGGTTTTCTTCAACCTTACTAAAGAGAAGATTGAGGGCATTTTTAGCTTCAGTTAATTCCTCAGGTGCATTGCTAGCCTTGAGTGCAAGCAATGTTCCACCAACTTTTAAGTAGGGGATAGTCAACTCGGACAAGACCTGCATACGGGCAACAGCACGAGCTGTAACAATATCAAACTGAGCACGGAAGTTCTTATCTTGGGCGAAGTCTTCGGCACGTCCATGATAGAAGTGAACATTTTCTAAACCTAGTTCTTTGGCTAATAGATTCAGAAAGTTGATTCGTTTATTGAGAGAGTCAATAATGGTTACATCTAGATGAGGATAGAGGATTTTCATAGGAAGGCTAGGAAATCCTGCTCCAGCACCGATATCTAAGAGTTTAATGGGCTGGTTTTCAATCAATTCCTGTAAAATAGGAGCGATGGAATCATAGAAGTGTTTGAGATAGACTTCTTCTTTTTCTGTAATAGCAGTCAGGTTGATTTTTTCGTTCCACTCGACTAAGAGTTCAAAATAACTCTCAAATTGAACTTTTTGCTGGTCAGAAAGAATAATCTTGTGTTCAGCTAGCAAGTTATAAAATGTTTCTGGTTTCATAGTAGTTTCCTTCTTTAGTATCATCTTATTTTACCACAAAAAGATAGAAATTTGATATACTGGTACTAATCTAAAAACAGAAAGGAGATATCAGATGAATTGGATTATTCTTGGAGTTCTTGCTCTTATTGGTATCTTTGTGATTCTTACCTATAATGGATTGGTTAAAAATCGCATGCAAACTAAAGAGGCATGGAGTCAGATTGATGTTCAGTTGAAACGTCGTAACGATCTCTTGCCAAACTTGATTGAGACTGTAAAGGGATATGCAAAGTATGAAGGTTCAACACTTGAAAGAGTTGCAGAGCTTCGCAATCAAGTAGCCGCTGCAACATCACCGGCAGAAGCTATGAGAGCTAGTGATGCCCTTTCACGCCAGGTGTCAGGAATTTTTGCCGTTGCAGAAAATTATCCAGACCTAAAAGCGAGTGGCAACTTTGCACAATTGCAAGAAGAGCTGACCAATACTGAAAATAAAATCTCATACTCTCGCCAACTTTATAATAGTGTTGTTAGCAATTATAATGTCAAATTGGAAACTTTCCCAAGTAACCTAGTTGCTGGACTCTTTGGTTTTAAAGTGGCTGATTTCCTTCAGACTCCTGAAGAAGAAAAGGCAGTACCTAAAGTCGATTTTAGTGGTTTAGGTGACTAGGATGTTGTATGATCAAATCGCTAGTAATAAGCGAAGAACTTGGATTTTACTACTAGTATTCTTTTTACTTTTGGCTTTGGTTGGATATGCAGTTGGTTACCTCTTTATGCGGTCTGGTCTTGGTGGCTTAGTTATCGCTTTGATTATCGGCTTTATCTATGCCTTGTCCATGATTTTTCAATCAACAGAGATAGTCATGAGTATGAATGGTGCGCGTGAGGTGAATGAGCAGACTGCACCAACCCTCTATCATGTTGTGGAAGATATGGCTATGGTGGCGCAAATCCCCATGCCACGTGTCTTCATTATCGATGATGCCAGCTTGAATGCCTTTGCAACAGGTTCAAATCCCCAAAATGCAGCGGTAGCAGCAACGTCAGGACTCCTTGCGATTATGAATCGTGAAGAGTTAGAGGCGGTTATAGGCCATGAAGTCAGTCACATTCGTAACTATGATATTCGGATTTCTACGATTGCGGTTGCCCTTGCAAGTGCTATTACACTTTTATCAAGTATGGCTGGACGCATGATGTGGTGGGGAGGTGCAGGCCGTGGTCGTAGAAGTGATGATCGAGATAGTGGTGGACTTGAAATTATTATGCTAGTTGTTTCTCTCCTTGCAATTGTTTTGGCTCCCCTAGCAGCAACCTTGGTACAACTAGCCATCTCTCGTCAACGAGAATTTTTAGCAGATGCTTCAAGTGTAGAGTTGACTCGTAATCCTCAAGGGATGATCAATGCCCTTCGTAAGCTGGACCATAGTCAGCCTATGAGTCGTCATGTGGATGATGCTAGCAGTGCACTTTACATCAACGATCCTCAAAAACGAGGTGGCTTGCAAAAACTCTTCTATACCCATCCGCCAATCTCAGAACGTATTGAGCGTTTGAAACATATGTAAAAACATCCAGAGATTTTCCTCTGGATTTTTGCATCAATCACCTCACTTGTGACTTGTCCTCTCACAAAAAAGTAGTATAATATATGTAATTAAATACTAGTGAGGTGAATCATGTATAAGCGTTGGATGACCTTTTTCTTGATTTTGATTTTCATACCAATACACTTGAGTATAGCTGATAAAGTCATGTGGACAAATTCATTAGCCCTATCAATCATTTTTACACTTGTTGAGCTTGCAATATTTTTTTATGTAGGAAGAAAGTATGACCTGTTTCACATTCGAAAACTCTGCCTAAAAGATATGTTGAAGTGGTTTCTCTCCTACGCCTTGCTTGTCTTATTTTATATGTTGGTCAATTTTTTAGGACCTACCCAATCAGACACTACTCAATCAATTCAAAGTTTATCACTTTCATTGCCTGTGCTCTTTCTAGATCTCTGTATTTTAGCACCAGTCACGGAAGAAATTTTTATGCGAGGAATGTTACAAGGGACAGTATTTAAGAATACATATATTGGCTTGGTTGCCACATCGGTTCTCTTTGCTTATCTACATGGCCCCTATACAATTCCTAGTTTTATCACCTATTTTGGTATGGGATTTGCATTTGGTATAAGGTATAAGACTTCCGACAATCTTTGGAATTCCATTCTCTTACATGCCCTCAATAATCTAGTTGCATTTTGCTTTATGTATTTTAGATAAGGCCAAATTAGAATACCTTAGTTTATAAATATAGGTAAAATTTTTTCCCTATAGAACTGTAACAATAGCTAGCCATGAGGTGTCTTGTAGAGTATGTAACAGAACCTTCTATAGCAAGGCTCCTCAAAAACTCTTCTATACTAAACCCTTAATATCAGAACGAATTGAACGTTTGCAACATATGTAGAAAGAGAGAGTGGGACAGAAATCGGTAATTCGTTAGAATTCGATTTCGTCGTCCCCCCTCCGCACAGTTGAGTAGGGCTGTAAAAGCTGATGAAATCAGCGTAGTAGAGCCCACTCAACCACTGCGTCTTGCTCGACAATCCAAAGACAATTGAGAGGCCAGGACTTTTGTCCCAGCCTCTTTTGAGATTTGCTACATTTATAAATCTTGTAAATCAACTATTTCTAAACCATTTTTTGTCAAACGATAGATACTCCTACAGACTTCTTTTAAGAAACGTCGATCATGCGAAACAGTAACCAGACCACCGGGATAATTGGCAAAGAGTTTTCTGATTTCGGGTTGAGAAGTTGGAGAAAAGTTTCGTGTGGGTTCATCCAGAAGGAGAAAGTTTGGTTTTCGCAGCACTAAATTCAAGAGAAGGAGTTTACCTTGTTGGCCACCAGATAAAGAGTGAATCTTGTGGTGCATCTCTGGATAGCTGAAGTTGAGACTGGCTAAGTGAGATTGAATTTTCTGTAATTCTTCTTTATGTCCAGTTTGGCTGAGAAATTCTACTGGAGATAGATCCAAATTCAATGTTTCTTGGTAATCTTGTGGCATAAATCCAAGCGAGATTTCTCTCTTATTATTAAGAAGTTGCTGTAGCTTGGCTAAAAGAGTGGATTTGCCAATGCCATTTGGCCCGATGATACCGATTTTATCTTGGCCACGGACAGTTAGTTGTAACTCCTGAGCCAAAACACGCTCACCAATGGATAAATTTTCCTTTTCCAGTTGGACTAAGACTTTAGAAGACGGTAATGGTTGGATGTCTGAAAAGAAAAGTTGGATTTGTTCCTCTTCAAGTGGCTTTTGGGTCATGGACTGAGCTTCCTTTTCAAAGCGTTTTTCTTGAGAGAGAACATTTTTCATCTTTTTAGCCAGTAGGCGCCCGGCAACATCATTTTTAGTGTTTCGCAAGGCAGTTTCTACTTTTTGCTTGACTCTGCGATGCTTTTCCATGGTTTTTTCATAGGAACGTTGGTCGTTGGCAGCTTGCTGACTTTTTCTGGCAAAATCAGCCTTTCTCTGCTCGCTATAGCAATCATAGTCTAAATGCTCGACTAGGGTTTCAGCTTCCTTTCGGTGCTTGACCAGTCGCAAGTGGACAATAGTGTCTGCCGTTTGAGAGAGGAAGTCTTCATCATGGGAAATGAAAATAACAGTTTGCCTGGTCTTTTGAA
The DNA here is from genome assembly GCF_041432445.1 of Streptococcus sp. 27098_8_69. Lineage (NCBI taxonomy): Bacteria > Bacillati > Bacillota > Bacilli > Lactobacillales > Streptococcaceae > Streptococcus > Streptococcus sp. 27098_8_69. The sequence goes on from NZ_JAPVZO010000005.1 coordinate 33,836, forward strand.
TCTGACCTTTTAGCCAATCAACCGTCTCAAGGTCTAGGTCATTTGAAGGTTCATCTAAAAATAGAATCTCAAAAGGTTTTGCTAACTCATGGATGAGCTGAATTTTCAAAGCTTCGCCTCCTGAGAGGCTACCAATCTCTTGGTCACTAGTAAAACGACTGCTGTCAAAATGTAATTCCTCAGCCAAGCGATAGAGAATACTGAAGTCCAAATCAGCAGACTCTAAAAAGAAGTAGTCCTGTAAAGATTTTTTCTTCAGTTCTTCAGGGAGATGTTGGGGAATGTAGGCCAGGGACTGAAGGTCAGATTGGATTTCTCCCCTGATAGTGAAATCTGCTAATCTTTCTCCCATTAAAGTTCGAAGTAAGGTTGATTTTCCATTACCTTCTTCTCCAATAATAGCGACCTTTTCTCCGTCTTGTATGGTAATGTTTAAATTGGAAATAAGGTCTCGTAAATCTTTGTTTTGTGTGATGGTCAGATGATTGATTTTTATCATATTATTGCCCTTTCTAGAATGTCCACATTGCATAACAAAAAGCTCTACTTTACCTAGTAGAGCCAATCGTCTATGTCAAAAAATCCTCTTTTAAAAGGGCTGAAAAAGCAGCAGAAAAAAGAGCGCACAAAAAGAGACAGAAACAAGATCTACTAAATAAAGGTTCTTTATTTGATAGACTTAGTTGTTCATGTCTCCCTTACCTCCGAGTATTGTTGGAATCATCATACTCTTTTTGAGAATATTTGTCAAGGTTTAGCTAGAAAAACCACTATTTTTAAAAACCAAAAACAGGTCCATAAAGTGTCAAAACGTGTTTGACTTGATCGTAGTGGAATTTGTCATAGTTTCGCCAAGCTGTGCGAGCTTCTTCATTGAGTTTAAGGGTGCCAAGTCCAATCAAGAGACTAGTATGTTGGTAAAATTTCTCCAGATCAATTAAGATAGAGTTATCTAGTTTCTCTGTCTTTTTAAGTTGATTGAGTAGCTCGTCGATATTTTGCTGCAAGCGCAGATCATCAGGCAATCCTTGTTTGCAAGTTTGGTAAGCTTTGTTTAACTCGGAAATGAGTTGATAAGCTTCTAAGATTAGTTCTTTGTCTTCCATATGAGCGTCCTCCTTTGCTCATGTATTGATGTCTATAGTATAGCACAAAAAGAAAAATTGTAATAATAAATATATCAAAAAATCAATAATATAAAACAAAAAGGATTTAGCTCTATCAATAACAGAACTAAACCCTTAGAAGCAATAGATTTTTAAGGATTTGAATTTCGATTGTCAATCAGCAATCAGTTTTTTTATTTCCAGATGCTGAATCAAAATGAAATGGTAAGGAGTATTAGGAAAATAAGGAAAGTGGTGCCATCGACCAAACTATTATTCATGCCACACAATCCTTTCGCTAGATAGGGAACTAGGGGGTATAAGACACACTGTATAAGGGTGACTGTTATCCTTACTGCCGAGCTGGTTACAGTATACTCCTTTCTACTTTATCATTCCTGTCTTTTTTATAGTCTTTTGAATATCGGAATTCAATTATTTATAGCTAAAAGTAGAGTTAGGAAGTTCATATTCCTACTAGTTCTCCGAATCATTTTTAAATTTTCTATCTACCAATTTTGTTTCTATTATAGAAGAACACCGACATTCGGAATGGAAAACTCTGACTTTTAAATTCAAAGTTTGGAAGGCTTACTTCTAGCATTTTCATGGTATAATCAAGTGAGTAAATCTTTATGGAGGAAGTATGAAATTAAATATTCAAGAAATTCGTAAGCAGCCTGAAGGTTTGCACTTTGAGCAAACTTTAGACTTAGCAGTTGACTTGCGTTCCCGTAATCAAGAAATTATAGATGTAAAAGATATTGTTGCTATAGGGAAAGTCCAGTATGAAGATCTTATGTTTTTCCTAGATTATCAGTTGTCTTATACAATCGTCTTAGCCTCTAGCCGTAGCATGGAACCGGTAGAATTGAAAGAGTCTTATCCAGTGACAGAAGTCTTTATGGAAGGTGCAACCAATCAACTGGACCAAGAAGTTCTAGATGATGACTTGGTCTTGCCTATTGAAAATGGAGAAATCGACCTGGCTGAAAGTGTTTCAGATAATATCTTGCTCAATATTCCAATCAAGGTCTTAACAGCTGAGGAAGAAGCAGGTCAGGGATTTGTATCTGGAAATGACTGGCAAATCATGTCTGAGGAAGAGTATCAAGCCCAACAAGCAGTCAAGAAAGAAGAAAATAGTCCTTTTGCAGGTTTGCAAGGACTGTTTGACGGAGACGAATAGATGGTTTTATCCAAGAAACGTGCCCGTCATGTCATTGAGGAAATCATTGCTCTTTTTCCAGATGCGAAACCAAGTCTAGATTTTCGCAATCATTTTGAACTTCTGGTTGCTGTTATGCTGTCTGCTCAGACGACAGATGCGGCAGTCAACAAGGCTACACCTGGCCTTTTTGCAGCTTTTCCAACCCCACAAACCATGGCAGATGCAAGTGAGAGTGAGATTGCCTCGTATATTTCTCGCCTAGGCCTTTATCGCAATAAGGCTAAATTCCTCAAAAAATGTTCCCAACAACTCCTGGATGATTTTGACGGTCATGTCCCTCAGACTAGGGAAGAATTAGAGAGTTTGGCAGGAGTTGGTCGTAAAACAGCCAACGTAGTTTTGAGCGTAGGCTTCGGTATTCCGGCCTTTGCAGTTGATACTCACGTAGAGCGAATCTGTAAACACCACGATATTGTTAAAAAATCAGCTACACCCCTTGAGGTCGAAAAACGTGTCATGGATGTTTTGCCACCAGAAGAATGGCTTGCAGCCCATCAGGCTATGATTTACTTTGGTCGTGCTATCTGTCATCCGAAAAATCCAGAATGCGATCACTATCCACAGTTGTACGATTTTAGTTCGTTATAAAATTGATTTCTTGTGTTTTTTCTTGCATCGATTCCTGGTTTGTGTTATAGTAGTACCAATCAAATATTCCTTTAATCCTGTCCCGTGAGGCAGGCAAGGAGCTGAATCAAGTAGAAGGGTGGAGTCTCTGCTGTTTTGGTAGGGCTGGCTTAACTATATATTCTGAAGTCTCCTTGTTTAAGGAGACTTTTCTTTTTGGAGGTTTGTCATGAAGACAAAAGAAGTTGTAGACGAATTGACCGTCAAGCGAGCGATTACTCGAATTACCTATGAGATTATCGAGCGAAATAAAGATTTGAACAAGATTGTACTGGCTGGGATAAAAACACGCGGTGTCTTTATTGCCCACCGTATCCAAGAGCGATTGGAACAGTTGGAATCTATCTCAGTGCCAGTCGTTGAGTTAGACACCAAACCATTCCGTGACGATGTCAAAAGCGGTGAAGATACTTCTATAATCTCTGTTGATGTGACAGAACGTGAGGTCATCTTGGTGGACGATGTGCTTTACACAGGTCGGACCATCCGAGCAGCTATTGACAACATCGTAAGCCATGGTCGTCCTTCTCGTGTGAGTTTAGCTGTTCTAGTTGACCGCGGGCATAGAGAATTACCGATTCGTCCAGACTATGTAGGGAAAAACATCCCAACCAGTCGTTCAGAAGAAATCATCGTAGAGATGACTGAACTAGATGGACAAGATCGTGTTCTTATTACCGAAGAAGCTTAGATAGCCAAAGGAGTTAGCCATGTCAGAAAATCAACAAGCCATTCAACATGTAGTCTCAATGGAAGACCTTACTGTAGAACAAGTCATGAAATTGATTAAACGCGGGATCGAATTTAAAAATGGAGCAAAGGCTTCTTATGAAGACCAACACATCGTCTCTAATCTCTTCTTTGAGAGTTCGACTCGTACCCACAAATCTTTTGAAGTAGCAGAGATTAAACTGGGCCTTCAGCTACTGGACTTCGATGTGAAAACAAGTTCAGTCAACAAGGGTGAAACACTCTACGATACAATTTTAACCTTGTCAGCCTTGGGAGTAGATGCCTGTGTCATCCGACACCCAGAGGTGGATTACTACAGAGAGTTGATCGATAGTCCGACGATTACGACTTCGATTATCAATGGTGGGGATGGTTCGGGTCAACACCCAAGCCAAAGCTTGCTTGATTTAATGACGATTTATGAAGAATTTGGACACTTCGAAGGACTCAAGGTAGCCATTGCTGGTGACCTTGACCATTCGCGTGTGGCTAAATCCAATATGCAAATCTTAAAACGCTTAGGAGCAGAACTCTACTTTGCTGGACCTGAGGAATGGAGAAGTCAAGAGTTTGCAGACTATGGACAGTTTGTAAGCATTGATGAAATCATTGACCAAGTTGATGTGATGATGTTTCTCCGTGTTCAGCATGAGCGTCATGAAAGTGGAACAGTCTTTTCAAAAGAGGGCTATCATGCTCAGCATGGTTTGACTCAGGAACGTTACGAACGCTTGAAAGATAAAGCTATTCTGATGCATCCTGCTCCTGTAAATCGCGATGTTGAAATTGCTGATCACTTGGTCGAAGCACCAAAATCACGTATTGTTCAACAAATGACCAATGGTGTCTTTGTCAGAATGGCAATTTTAGAATCTGTATTGACTTACAGAAACGCAAAATAAGACACAAAACGTTAAAAGATGCCTGAGAGCATCCACGAGAGGTGAATTTATGACTAAACGACTTCTAGTTTTAGAAGATGGAACAATTTTTGAAGGAAAAGCCTTTGGGGCTGATATTGATGTAACTGGTGAAATCGTCTTTAATACTGGGATGACCGGTTATCAAGAATCCATTACGGATCAGTCTTATAATGGGCAAATTCTAACTTTTACCTATCCCTTGGTTGGAAATTATGGAATTAACCGTGATGACTACGAGTCTATCAGTCCAACCTGTAAAGGTGTAGTGGTATTTGAAGAAGCTCGTAGAGCCAGCAACTGGCGCAACCAGATGACGCTGGATGAATTTTTGAAATCTAAGAAAATCCCTGGTATTTCAGGTATTGATACACGTGCTTTGACAAAAATCATTCGCAAACATGGAACTATGAGAGCGACTCTGACACATGTGGGAGATAGTATCGATCACATCACAGATCAGCTTCAAGCAACTGTTTTACCAATAGATAATATCAAACAGGTTTCTACAAAAACTGCTTACCCAGCTCCAGGAGTAGGTTTAAGCGTGGTACTTGTAGACTTTGGTCTCAAGCATTCAATCTTAAGAGAGTTGTCTAAGAGAGATTGTAATGTAACGGTGGTTCCTTATACTACAACAGCAGAGGAAATTCTCCACCTAAATCCAGACGGAGTTATGTTGTCAAATGGACCGGGAAATCCAGAAGATGTACCAGAAGCACTCGAAATGATTCGTGGTATTCTCGGGAAAATTCCAATCTTTGGTATTTGTATGGGGCACCAGCTCTTTGCAATGGCAAATGGTGCCAAGACCTATAAGATGAAGTTTGGTCACCGTGGATTTAACCACGCTGTACGCGAAATTGCAACAGGGCGCGTGGACTTTACTAGTCAAAACCACGGTTATGCAGTGAGCAGAGAAGATTTTCCAGAGCATCTGATGATTACTCATGAGGAAATCAATGATAAATCCGTAGAAGGAGTAAGACATAGATATCAACCTGCCTTCTCCGTACAATTCCACCCAGACGCTGCACCTGGCCCACATGATGCAAGCTACCTTTTTGACGAGTTTATCGAAATGATGGAAGCTTTTAAAGCAAGCAATCGTTAAAACTAACAACTTCCCGTATGAGATTTTTTATAGTAAAGCATCGTTTCGCTAAAAAATCGTCGGAGAATTTATGTAACTGAACACGGACGGAAAGCCCAGAATTTAGAGAAACCAACTCGGATTGTTAATCCTTCCTTATTTTCCTGAAATTCAATCGCTTTCTATTCGTCCTTTGTATCTTATTTAATGTTGCCCTGTAAGGCGACAAATAGAAAGGCAGGCCGTTTCTTTTAGTCGCTATATGGCGAACTAAAAACTCCCTGCACTAGATTTTTTATCGAAAAATATCGTTCCTCTAAAAAATCGTCGGAGAATTTATTTAATGGCAACCAGAGAGTTGCCGAATAGAAAGGAGAAGGGTGAGCCGTATTTGCTGAACTGAATACGGGTTACGGACGTTGCTAAAAAGGTAGTTATTCCTAGAACTGACAGTTCTTCGTCGTAACTCCTATTTTAGCTTTGTCCGCTTGACGCCCTTAATATCTTATAAATGCCTAAACGTACTGATATTCAAAAAATTATGGTGATTGGTTCTGGTCCGATTATTATTGGTCAGGCTGCTGAGTTTGACTATGCTGGGACTCAGGCTTGCTTGTCTTTGAAAGAGGAAGGTTATGAGGTTGTCTTGGTGAACTCAAACCCTGCAACTATCATGACTGATAAGGAAATTGCAGACAAGGTTTACATTGAGCCAATCACACTTGAGTTTGTAACGCGTATTCTCCGTAAAGAACGTCCAGATGCCTTGCTTCCAACTCTTGGTGGGCAAACAGGGCTTAACATGGCCATGGAATTGTCTAAAAATGGCATTCTTGATGAATTGGGAGTAGAACTTCTGGGTACTAAACTATCTGCCATTGATCAAGCGGAGGACCGTGACCTCTTTAAACAATTGATGGAAGAGCTCAACCAACCAATTCCAGAATCAGAAATTGTTAACACAGTGGAAGAAGCCGTTGCCTTTGCAACGACAATTGGTTACCCAGTGATCGTCCGTCCAGCCTTCACACTTGGAGGTACTGGTGGTGGTATGTGTGCCAACGAGGAAGAATTGCGCGAGATCGCTGAAAATGGGTTGAAGTTGTCACCTGTTACCCAATGTTTGATTGAGCGTTCCATTGCCGGTTTCAAGGAAATCGAGTACGAAGTGATGCGTGACTCAGCTGACAATGCTCTTGTTGTATGTAACATGGAAAACTTTGACCCAGTCGGGATTCATACAGGGGATTCCATCGTATTTGCCCCAGCGCAAACTATGTCCGACTATGAAAACCAAATGCTTCGTGACGCCAGCTTGAGCATTATCCGCGCTCTCAAGATTGAAGGTGGATGTAACGTTCAGTTGGCTCTCGATCCTCACAGCTTCAAGTACTATGTCATCGAAGTAAATCCTCGTGTATCTCGTTCGTCAGCTCTGGCTTCTAAGGCGACAGGTTACCCAATCGCTAAATTGGCTGCTAAGATTGCAGTCGGTTTGACCTTGGATGAGGTCATTAACCCAGTAACAGGTTCAACTTATGCCATGTTTGAACCAGCCCTTGACTACGTTGTTGCCAAGATTCCACGCTTCCCATTTGACAAGTTTGAAAAGGGTGAGCGCCGTCTTGGTACTCAGATGAAGGCGACTGGAGAAGTTATGGCTATCGGTCGTAACATCGAAGAGTCACTTCTTAAAGCTTGTCGTTCACTTGAAATTGGGGTGCATCACAATGAAATGCCTGAACTTGCAGATGTTTCAGATGATGCCTTGATTGAAAAAGTTGTCAAAGCACAGGATGACCGTCTCTTCTATGTATCAGAAGCCATTCGCCGTGGTTACACACCAGAAGAAATTGCTGAGCTGACAAAAATCGATATCTTTTATCTGGATAAACTATTGCATATCTTTGAAATTGAGCAAGAATTAGGCTCACATCCACAAGATCTTGAAGTTTTGAAAACTGCAAAATTGAATGGTTTTTCAGACCGTAAGATTGCTGAACTCTGGAATACTACAGCTGATCAAGTTCGTCAACTTCGTTTAGAAAACAAGATTGTTCCAGTTTACAAGATGGTTGATACTTGTGCGGCAGAATTTGAATCAGAAACTCCTTACTTCTATTCAACCTATGGTTGGGAAAATGAATCGATCAAGTCTGAAAAGGAATCTGTACTGGTCCTAGGTTCAGGTCCAATCCGTATAGGTCAAGGGGTTGAGTTTGACTACGCAACTGTTCACTCGGTTAAGGCTATTCAGGCAGCTGGCTATGAAGCTATCATTATGAACTCAAACCCAGAGACCGTTTCAACAGACTTCTCTGTATCAGACAAGCTTTACTTTGAGCCATTGACATTCGAAGATGTCATGAATGTCATCGATTTGGAGAAACCAAAAGGTGTTATCGTTCAGTTTGGTGGTCAAACAGCTATCAACCTTGCTGAGCCATTAGCAAAAGCAGGTGTGACTATCCTTGGTACGCAGGTTGCTGACCTAGACCGTGCCGAAGACCGTGACCTCTTCGAACAAGCCCTAAAAGATTTGGATATCCCACAACCGCCTGGACAGACTGCTACAAACGAAGAAGAAGCAGTACTTGCAGCCCGCAAGATTGGTTTCCCAGTCCTTGTTCGTCCCTCTTATGTCTTGGGTGGACGTGCTATGGAAATTGTAGAAAACGAAGAAGATCTCCGTTCTTACATGCGCACAGCCGTTAAGGCAAGTCCAGATCATCCAGTTCTTGTAGACTCTTATATCGTCGGTCAAGAGTGTGAAGTAGATGCTATCTCAGATGGACAAAATGTCCTCATCCCAGGTATCATGGAACATATCGAACGTGCCGGTGTCCACTCAGGTGACTCCATGGCTGTTTACCCTCCACAAACCTTGTCTCAAAAAGTGCAAGAAACGATTGCAGACTACACAAAACGCCTAGCAATCGGCCTTAACTGTCTTGGTATGATGAACATTCAGTTTGTCATCAAGGATGAGAAAGTCTACGTTATTGAGGTCAATCCACGTGCCAGCCGTACTGTTCCATTCCTATCAAAAGTAACCAATATCCCGATGGCTCAGGTTGCAACTAAGTTAATTCTTGGTCAAAGTCTTGAAGAACTTGGTTACCAAGATGGACTTTACCCAGAAAGTAGTCGTGTTCATATTAAAGCACCAGTCTTCTCATTTACCAAGCTAGCGAAAGTAGATAGCTTGCTTGGTCCTGAAATGAAGTCAACAGGGGAGGTTATGGGTTCTGATACGACTCTTGAAAAAGCTCTCTACAAGGCCTTTGAAGCTTCTTATCTTCACTTGCCAACCTTTGGAAATGTTGTCTTTACTATCGCTGATGATGCCAAGGAAGAAGCTTTGGATTTGGCTCGTCGTTTCCAAAATATTGGTTATGGTATCCTTGCGACTCAAGGAACAGCAGCTTTCTTTGAAAGTCATGGCTTGAAGGCTCAACTCGTTGGTAAGATTGGTGATGATGAACATGATATCCCAAGCTATGTTCGTAAAGGGAAAATCCAAGCTATCATCAACACAGTTGGTACTAAGCGAACTGCTGATGAAGATGGTGAACAAATCCGCCGTTCAGCTATTGAACACGGAGTTCCTCTCTTTACAGCTTTGGATACAGCGGATGCTATGCTTAAGGTACTTGAAAGCCGTAGCTTCGTTACAGAAGCCATTTAGTTTCTTGTTAAATGATCTAAGTAGCTTTTATCCAGCGTCAAAAGACGCTGGTTTTTCCTCTTTTATAGAGAAATCGAGTTAGAAATAATAGTTACAGTTCACCATTAAATGTCAAAGTTTATCAATAGATTTATCATTATCGTTAATGAGTAGACTTATTCTGACTTTCCCTAAAATTTTGTTGAATTTTCTTAAGTTTTTATCATATTTTTTATAATTAAGGTGCCTTAAGAAAAATAATGAAAAAACTAAATGTTTTTCATATAGTTTTCATTTTTTGTGTTATAATTAAGGTGCCTTAAGAAAAATATTAAGGTGCCTTAAGAAAAAATATTAAGGTGCCTTAAGAAAAATAATGAAAAAACTAAATGTTTTTCATATAGTTTTCATTGTTTTAATAGTTTAAAGTCAATCTTATTTTTCTCTAATAGAAAATAATGAAAAAGTAGGTTTAGAAAGAGGTAAGTATCTATGTCTTCTCATAAAAAAGTGTCACTCTCTGAGATTAATCAATCTATCGATACTCCAAATAACAATCATTTCTGGCAAAATTTAAAGGCCTTTTTAGGTCCGGGTGCTCTTGTCGCAGTTGGTTATATGGATCCAGGAAACTGGATTACCAGTGTAGTCGGTGGTGCTTCCTATAAGTATAGTCTCTTGTTTGTTATCTTGATTTCATCTCTCATTGCCATGCAACTTCAGCAGATGGCAGGAAAGCTTGGGATTGTAACCCAGATGGACCTGGCTCAAGCAACGGCTCATCATTCACCTAAATGGCTTCGTTATAGTCTATGGGTGATTTTAGAATTAGCCTTGATGGCGACAGATCTGGCAGAAGTTCTAGGTTCAGCGATTGCTCTCAATCTTCTCTTTAAGATTCCGATTATGATAGCAATTCTCTTGACCGTGTTGGATGTTTTTCTCTTATTGCTTCTGATGAAATTTGGCTTTAAGAAGATTGAAGCTATTGTGACAACACTGATTTTAACCATTCTAGCAATTTTTACCTATCTGGTAGCTTTGTCACATCCAAGCTTCCAAGGAATCGTTGAGGGTTATCTACCGAATGCAACCTTATTTGAAAGTCCCTTGCCAGGGCATGAAAGTCAATTAACCTTGGCACTAGGGATCGTGGGAGCAACGGTTATGCCCCATAACCTCTATTTGCATTCTTCCTTGTCTCAAACTCGGAAAATCAATCACAAGGACAAGAATGATGTTCGAAAAGCCGTGCGCTTTATGACCTGGGATTCAAATCTCCAATTATCCTTGGCCTTTGTGGTTAACTCCCTTCTATTAATTCTCGGGGCGGCTCTCTTTTTCGGCCATGCATCTGAGATTTCTGCCTTCTCTCAAATGTATAATGCCTTGCAGGATTCTACTATTGCAGGAGCTATAGCTAGCTCGACCTTATCAACCTTGTTTGCCTTGGCTTTATTAGCCAGTGGTCAAAATTCGACAATTACGGGTACCTTGACTGGACAAATCGTTATGGAAGGTTTCTTACATTTGCGATTGCCTCAGTGGTTCATTCGTTTGGCGACTCGTCTCTTTGCCTTGCTCCCTGTCATGATAGTAGCGGTTCTGTTTGGTCATCAGGAAAAAACTTTGGATCAGTTATTGGTTTATTCACAGGTCTTTCTCTCAATCGCTCTTCCATTTTCAATCTTCCCCTTGATTTATCTCACTTCAAAAAAATCACTGATGGGAGAATTTACCAATGCCAAATGGAATACTATCCTTGGTTATATCGTTTCCATTATCTTGACCATCCTCAATGTGAAATTGCTGTTTGATATTTTTTAAGATCTTTTAACATGAAGTAGAAAAAATCACCCGAGAGTTAACTCTTGGGTGATTTTTTGCAATTCAAATCATTGATAGACGAAAATCCATTATAAAAAGCTGCATGAAGATGCAGCCACACTATAGCAACGGAAGACATGGGATTCGAACCCACGCACGCTTTCACACGCCTACCGCGTTTCCAACACGGCCTCTTAAGCCTCTTGAGTAATCTTCCAATACTTACTAAAATAGTTTATCATAAAGGGAATTATCTTGCAAATAAAATTCAAACAATTGGCAAAATGATAGAAAATGAAAGAAAGTGACAAAAAGTGCTTGACTTTGATTTTTTTTGTGGTAGAATGATTATTGTAATCGTTAACAGGAGGTGAGTAAGTGCTAAAAACCGAGAGAAAAAAATTGATTTTAGAGGAGCTGGGCAAACATAAAGTCGTTTCTCTAGAGAAATTAGTAGGTTTGTTAGACACGTCAGAATCAACGGTTAGACGAGATTTAGATGAATTGGAATCGGAAAATAAACTTCGCCGAGTTCATGGAGGAGCAGAGTTGCCTCACTCCTTGCAAGAAGAAGAAACCATTCAAGAAAAATCTGTCAAAAACCTTCAAGAGAAAAAATTGATTGCGCAGAAAGCAGCTTCCCTCATCAAAGAAAAAGATGTTATCTTTGTGGATGCAGGAAGTACAACAGCCTTTCTCATTAAGGAATTGGAGCGAAAAGACATTACTGTTGTAACCAACTCCATTCACCATGCGGTACAATTAGTGGATAAGCAAATTCCAACTGTGATTATCGGTGGTGGAGTCAAGATGACAACTGATGCCAGTATCGGAGGAGTGGCTCTCAACCAGATTAACCAACTACACTTTGATCGTGCCTTTATCGGAATGAACGGAGTAGACGACGGTTATTATACAACTCCAGATATGGAGGAGGGAGCGGTTAAGCGAGCTATTTTAGAAAATGCCAAACAAACCTATATTTTGGCGGATTCATCCAAGATTGGTCAGTCTTGTTTCGCTAAGGTCGCCCCTATAAAACGAGCTATTGTCATTACAAGCAAGGGTCACGAACTCTTGCCAGCTATCAAAGAAAAAACGGAGGTTATCGAAGTATGATTTATACAGTCACGCTAAATCCATCTATTGACTACATTGTCCGTCTGGATAAAGTGGAAGTTGGTAGTGTTAATCGTATGGATAGTGATGATAAGTTTGCTGGTGGTAAGGGAATCAATGTTAGCCGTGTCTTGAAACGCTTGGATATTTCAAATACAGCGACTGGATTTATCGGAGGTTTTACTGGTAAATTTATCACAGATACTTTAGCTGAAGAGCAAATTGAAACACGATTTGTCCAAGTGGCAGAAGATACGCGTATCAACGTTAAGATTAAAGCAGATCAAGAAACCGAAATCAATGGGACAGGTCCTACAGTTGAACCTGAGCAATTGGAAGAGCTAAAAGATATTCTTTCAAGTCTGACAGCAGAAGATACAGTAGTATTTGCGGGTTCGAGTGCTAAAAACTTAGGCAATGTCATCTATAAGGATTTGATTGCCTTGACTCGTCAAACGGGTGCTCAAGTGGTCTGTGACTTTGAAGGTCAGACCTTAATCGATAGTTTGGATTATCAACCACTTTTGGTCAAACCAAATAATCATGAACTTGGAGCTATCTTTGGAGTCAAGCTCGAAAGTTTAGATGAGATTGAAAAATACGCTCGAGAATTGCTGGCTAAAGGTGCTCAAAATGTCATCATCTCTATGGCTGGTGACGGTGCCCTTCTGGTAACATCAGAGGGAGCTTACTTTGCTAAACCGATCAAGGGAACAGTGAAAAACTCAGTTGGGGCTGGTGACTCTATGGTTGCTGGATTTACTGGTGAGTTTGTCAAATCAAAAGACGCAGTAGAAGCCTTCAAATGGGGAGTGGCTTGTGGAACAGCAACAACCTTCTCAGATGACTTGGCGACTGCAGCATTTATTAAAGAAACTTATGAAAAAGTTGAGGTAGAAAAAAGATGAAAATTCAAGATTTATTGAGAAAAGATGTCATGTTGCTTGATTTGCAAGCAACTGAAAAAACAGCAGCTATCGAAGAAATGGTTCATAGCTTGGTTGAACACGGATACGTGACAGATTTTGAAACCTTTAAAGAAGGAATTTTAGCGCGTGAAGCTTTGACTTCTACAGGTTTGGGTGATGGTATCGCAATGCCACACAGCAAAAATGCTGCTGTTAAGGAAGCGACTGTTCTCTTTGCTAAGTCAAACAAGGGTGTTGACTACGAAAGTTTAGATGGACAACCAACTGACCTCTTCTTTATGATTGCGGCTCCAGAAGGTGCCAATGATACTCACTTGGCTGCCTTGGCAGAATTGTCACAATATTTGATGAAAGACGGATTTGCTGACAAACTTCGTCAAGTAACATCAGCTGATCAAGTCATTGAACTCTTTGACCAAGCTTCAGAAAAAGCTCAAAAACCATCACTAGCTCCTGCAAATGAATCTGGTGACTTTATCGTAGCAGTTACAGCTTGTACAACAGGAATTGCCCACACATACATGGCACAAGAAGCTCTTCAAAAAGTGGCTGCTGAAATGGGTGTTGGTATCAAGGTTGAAACCAACGGTGCAAGTGGTGTTGGCAACAAATTAACAGCAGAGGATATCCGCAATGCCAAAGCTGTTATCATCGCTGCAGATAAAGCAGTTGAGATGGATCGTTTCGATGGTAAACCATTGGTCAATCGTCCAGTTGCAGATGGTATTCGTAAGACAGAAGAGTTGATCAACTTGGCTCTTTCTGGTAATGCTGAAGTATATCGTGCTGCTAATGGAGCGCAAGCTTCAACAGCATCTAATGAAAAACAAAGTCTAGGTGGTGCCTTCTACAAACACTTGATGAGTGGTGTATCACAAATGTTGCCATTCGTTATCGGTGGTGGTATCATGATTGCCCTCGCCTTCTTGATTGATGGTGCTTTGGGGGTTCCAAATGAGAGCCTTGGAAATCTTGGTTCTTACCATGAACTCGCTTCTATGTTCATGAAAATCGGTGGATCAGCCTTTGGTTTGATGCTTCCAGTATTTGCAGGATATGTTGCTTACTCAATCGCTGAAAAACCAGGTTTGGTAGCAGGTTTCGTAGCTGGAGCTATTGCCAAAGAAGGTTTTGCCTTTGGTAAAATCCCTTATGCTCAAGGTGGTGAAGCAACTTCAGCTCTTGCAGGTGTATCATCAGGTTTCCTAGGAGCTCTTGTTGGTGGATTTATCGCTGGTGCCTTGGTACTTTTGGTTAAGAAATACGTGAAGGTTCCACGTTCACTTGAAGGTGCTAAATCAATCCTTCTCTTGCCACTTCTTGGAACAGTCTTGACAGGATTTGTTATGCTTGCTGTTAACATCCCAATGGCAGCAATCAACACTGCAATGAACGACTTCCTTTCAGGTCTTGGAGGCGGTTCAGCTGTCCTTCTTGGTATCGTTCTTGGAGGAATGATGGCTGTCGATATGGGTGGACCTGTCAATAAAGCAGCCTATGTCTTTGGTACGGGTACTCTTGCAGCAACAGTGTCAACAGGTGGTTCAGTAGCTATGGCAGCAGTTATGGCTGGAGGAATGGTTCCACCACTTGCGATCTTCGTTGCAACACTTCTTTTCAAAGATAAATTTACTAAAGAAGAACGCAACTCTGGTTTGACGAACATCGTTATGGGCTTGTCATTCATCACTGAAGGAGCGATTCCATTTGGTGCGGCTGACCCAGCTCGTGCTATCCCAAGCTTTATCCTTGGTTCAGCAGTGGCAGGTGGACTTGTTGGTCTTGCAGGTATCAAACTCATGGCACCTCACGGAGGAATCTTCGTTATCGCCCTTACAACAAATGCCCTTCTTTACCTTGTCTTTGTCTTGATTGGAGCACTTGTTAGTGGTGTAGTTTATGGTTACCTTCGTAAACCATTAGAAAAATAATCACAAAGAGATTCAAATGACTGAACACGAAAGTGGGCAGTCATTTTTTTGATTTCTCTAGATGTTTCTGAAATATGGTATAATAGAAGAATGGCAAACAAAAATACAAGTAAAACAAGACGGAGACCGTCAAAAGCTGAATTAGAAAGAAAGCAAGCTATCCAAAGGATGTTAATTTCCTTAGCCATAGCTTTTTGCTTAATGTTCGCTGCTCTTAGATTAGGAGCAGTGGGACTCACGCTTTATAACCTTATTCGATTACTAGTAGGAAGTCTGGCCTATCTGGTCATCTTTGTCGTCCTAGTCTATCTTTTTTTCTTCAAATGGATTCGGAAGCAAGAAGGTCTAATCTCAGGTTTTCTTTGCATTTTTTCAGGCTTATTGTTGATTTTTGAAGCTTATCTTGTACGGAAATATGGCTTAGAGCAGTCTGTCTTTAAGGGGACTTTAGCCCAAGTTTTGACAGATTTGACAGGCTTTCGTGTGACTAGCTTTGCTGGAGGAGGACTTCTAGGTGTTGCCCTTTATATTCCAGTCGCCTTTCTCTTTTCAAATATCGGTACTTACTTTATCGGAGCCCTCTTAATCTTGATCGGTGCTCTTCTAGTTAGTCCCTGGTCTGCCTATGATGTCGCTGATTTTCTTGGAGCACGTTTTGCACTTTGGATGGAGCGACGTGAGCAGAAGAAACAGGAACGTTTTATCAAACGAGAAGAAGAAAAAGCTCGTAAGGAAGCAGAGGAACAGGAAAGACTTGAGAAAGAACAGGCAGAGCAAGCCTTGTTGGACATACCTCCTGTTGATATGGAAACTGGCGAGATTTTAGAAGCTCCCCCTGTTCACTTTGATGATTTACCACCTCTTCCAGAGGAAGAATGGGTAGAACCTGAAATTATTCTCCCTCAAGCAGACTATGAAGTTCCTAGCGAAGTTGACATTCCAGAAGAGGATGAGTTCTTAGAGGATGAGGATGTTGAGGTCGATTTTTCTGCAAAAAAAGCTTTAGAGTACAAACTTCCAAGCTTGCAACTCTTTGCACCCGATAAGCCAAAAGACCAGTCCAAGGAAAAGAAAATCGTTCGCGAAAATATCAAGATTTTGGAAGAAACCTTTGCAAGTTTCGGTATTAAGGTAACGGTTGAACGTGCTGAGATTGGTCCATCCGTTACCAAGTACGAAGTCAAGCCAGCCGTTGGTGTGCGGGTCAATCGCATTTCCAATCTAGCAGATGACTTGGCTCTGGCCTTGGCTGCGAAAGATGTCCGTATCGAAGCTCCAATTCCAGGGAAATCCTTAGTCGGGATTGAAGTGCCTAACTCAGAGATTGCGACAGTCTCCTTCCGAGAGCTCTGGGAACAATCGCAAACTAAACCTGAAAATCTGCTAGAAATTCCCCTTGGGAAAGCTGTCAATGGTACAGCTCGTAGTTTCGACCTTGCTAAAATGCCTCACTTGCTAGTGGCTGGTTCGACAGGTTCTGGTAAATCTGTTGCAGTCAATGGTATCATTGCAAGTATTCTCATGAAGGCGCGTCCAGACCAAGTCAAGTTTATGATGGTGGATCCGAAGATGGTTGAGTTGTCAGTCTATAATGATATTCCTCACCTCTTGATTCCAGTTGTGACGAATCCTCGTAAGGCCAGCAAGGCCCTTCAAAAAGTCGTGGATGAGATGGAAAATCGCTATGAACTCTTTGCCAAAATTGGCGTTCGTAATATTGCTGGTTTCAATGCTAAGGTGGAGGAATTCAACGCTCAATCTGAGTATAAACAAGTACCTCTTCCTTTGATTGTCGTGATTGTCGATGAGTTAGCTGACCTCATGATGGTAGCCAGCAAGGAAGTAGAAGATGCTATTATCCGTCTTGGACAGAAGGCGCGTGCAGCTGGTATTCATATGATTCTTGCGACGCAGCGTCCTTCAGTGGATGTTATCTCTGGTCTGATTAAGGCCAATGTGCCGTCTCGTGTAGCTTTTGCTGTATCTTCTGGAACGGATTCTCGAACTATCTTAGATGAAAATGGTGCTGAGAAATTGCTTGGTCGAGGGGACATGCTCTTTAAGCCAATCGATGAAAACCATCCTGTTCGTCTGCAAGGTTCCTTTATCTCGGATGATGATGTTGAGCGTATTGTTAGCTTTATAAAGGCTCAAGCAGATGCTGACTATGATGAAAGCTTTGATCCTGGAGAGGTTTCTGAGACAGAAGGTGAGTCTGTCTCAGGAGATGAAGGTGGAGATCCGCTATTTGAAGAAGCTAAGGCTCTGGTCATTGAAACTCAAAAAGCGAGCGCATCCATGATTCAACGTAGATTATCAGTTGGTTTTAACCGAGCAACTCGCTTGATGGAAGAATTAGAGATGGCTGGAGTTATCGGACCTGCAGAAGGAACGAAGCCGCGAAAGGTTTTACAACAATAAAAAACGTAAAAATAGTATAAAAATGCATGGAAACTTTATTAAAAAGTTAGTCAAAATTGGTCTAACTTTTCGATGAAGTTTCCTTTTTTATAGCGATTTCTTTAGAAATAAAGCCATCTGAAAATCGTTTCAGAATTGCCCAATAAATGGATTTTACTTTTACTAGCTTTACCTATTAAAGTATTGATTTTTTAAACTGTTTTTGATATATTAAGTTAGTATAGAAAAAATTATATGTTTATCTAGAAGTGTTTAAAAATTGAGGAGGATATTTTTTTAAAACAAAATGCAAACGCTTACTTGGTAAACTGAAAGGAACAAAAAAATCGATGGATAAAGGATTATTTGAAAAACGTTGCAAATATAGTATTCGGAAATTTTCATTAGGGGTTGCTTCTGTCATGATTGGTGCAGCTTTCTTTGGAACTAGCACTGTCCTCGCAGATTCTGCACAATCAGGTTCAACAGCGAATATGCCAGCTGATTTGGCGGCAGCTCTTGCAAATGCTAAAGAGGATGATGGGCATGACTTTGAAGCACCAAAACCTGGTGAAGACCAAGGTTCTCCTGAAGTAACTGAAGGACCAAAGACTGAAGAAGAATTGCTGGCAAAAGAAACTGCAACTGCAACAAGCTCAGCAGCTTCAGATACTCTTCCTGAAGAACTACGTGGAAAACTTGATAAGGCTGAAGAAAATGGCCGCACTGCCTCAAAAGAAGAACTAGAAAAAGAAGATAAAAGCTTAGTCCCAGAAGAAGTAGCTAAAACAAAAAATGGAGAATTAAACTACGGTGCGACTGTCGAAATTAAAAGCTCTGCTGGGCTCGGTAGTGGTATCGTTATCGGGGAAAATCTCGTTTTGTCTGTTTCTCATAACTTTATCAAAGATGTTCCAGATGGTAATAATCGTAAGGTAGCTGATAATGTTGAAAGTGATGACGATGTTTATACAATTTCTTACCAAGGCGCTCCAGACGTCAAATTCAGTAAAAATGATGTAAAACACTGGGATCGTGAAGGATTCCTCAAAGGATATAAAAATGACTTGGCAATCGTTAAGCTTCGTACACCTCTTGCAAATGCACCTGTAGAAGTGACTGACAAGCCTGCAACAACTAAGGTAGGAGATAAGGTCCATGTATTTGGCTATCCAAAAGGCGAACTTGATCCGATTTTGAATACAACTGTTGAGGATATTAACAATCACGGAGAAGGTGTTCGTGGAATTAGCTATCAAGGAAGTGAACCAGGTGCCAGTGGTGGCGGCATTTTCGATGAAAATGGGAAACTGATTGGTATTCACCAAAATGGTGTATCTGGTAAACGTAGTGGTGGTATTCTCTTCTCACCTGCTCAGCTAGAGTGGATTCAAAACTACATCAAGGGTATTGAAACAACGAAACCAGCTGGTCTAGATGCTCTCGATAAACAAGTTGAGGACAAGGAAGAAAAACCAAAAGAGGATAAACCTAAGGAAGATAAGCCAAAAGAAGAAACACCAGCAGAAAATAAACCAGCAGAAAACAAGCCAGCAGAAAACAAGCCAGCTGAGAATAAACCAGCTGAGAATAAACCAGCTGAATCAAAAGAAGTTACTCCAGAATGGAAAACAGTTGAAAATAAAGACCAACAGGGAACAGTAACAATCCGTGAAGAAAATGGAGTTCGTTACAATCAACTAGCTTCAACTGCTCAAAATGACAATGGTAAGAAACCAGCCTTGTTTGAAAAAGATGGTTTGACAGTCGATGCTAATGGAAATGCCACAGTTGATTTGACATTTAAAGAAGAATCTGAAACAGGTAAATCTCGCTTTGGTGTCTTCATGAAATTCAAAGATACTGATAACAACGTTTTTGTAGGTTACGACCAAGGTGGATGGTTCTGGGAATACAAGTCAAATGGAAGTGGACTTTGGTACCAAGGCAATCGTGTTGCAGCTCCTGTTAATGGCTCAACCAACCACTTGACCATCAGTCTTAAATCAGATGGACAGCTCAATGCAACTAACAATGATGTCAAACTTTTTGATACCCTTACCTTGCCATCTGCAGTAAATGACAAACTCAAAGATGAGAAGAAAATCGTTCTTAAAGCTGGAAGCTATAGCAGTGAGAGAACCATTGTAAATGTTAAAACAGATGACCAAGAAGGCGTGAAAAACGACCAAGAGGCTGCTGAAAAAGAAAAGGGCGACACAGTAGATGACAGCAATGTCAAGTATGACACTATCGAATCTACAGTATTGAAAGCAGTCATCGACCAAGCCTTCCCACGTATTAAAGAGTACGTCCTCAATGGCAACAAGCTTCCAGGTCAAGTGCAACCGATTAATCAAGTTGTGATTAACAAGCACGCTGTGACTCCTGAAGTGACCTATAAGAAGGTCAACGCAACAACTGCCGAGTATGAAATGAAACTCCGTGATGAGGAAAATCTCATCAATGCAGATATGACAGTTCGTTTGCAAGTGGTGGACAACCAACTTCACTTTGATGTGACTAAGATTGTCAACCATAACCAAGTTACACCAGGACAAAAGATAGATGACGAACGTAAATTACTTTCGTCAATCAGCTTCCTAGGAGATGCCTTGGTATCTGTTTCAAGCGATCAAGCAGGAGCTAAGTTTGATGGGGCAACCATGTCAAACAATACTCACGTCAGTGGTGATGACCATATCGAAGTAACAAATCCAATGAAAGAATTAGCCAAAGGCTATATGTACGGATTTGTTTCAACAGATAAACTTGCTGCTGGTGTATGGAGCAACTCACAAAATAGCTATGGTGGTGGTTCTTATGACTGGACACGTTTGACAGCTTATAAGAATACCATTGGCAATGCTAACTATGTGGAAATTCATAGCTCTGAATGGCAATGGGAAAAAGCCCACAATGGAGTTGTCTTCCCAGCATACACTCAAGAACTTCCAAGTGCAAAAGTTGTCATCACTGAAGATGCCAATGCTGACCATAAGGTTGACTGGCAAGATGGTGCGATTGCTTACCGTAGAATCATGAACAACCCTCAAGGTTGGGAAAAAGTTAAAGACATTACTGCTTACCGTATCGCTATGAACTTTGGTTCACAAGCTCAAAACCCATTCCTCATGACCTTGGATGGTATCAAGAAGATCAACCTCCATACCGATGGTCTTGGCCAAGGTGTACTGCTTAAGGGATACGGAAGTGAAGGACATGACTCTGGACACTTGAACTATGCGGACATCGGTAAACGTATCGGTGGTGTTGAAGATTTTAAGACTCTTATTGAGAAAGCTAAGAAATATGGTGCCCACCTCGGTATCCACGTTAATGCTTCAGAAACCTATCCGGAGTCTAAATACTTTAATGAAGATATTCTACGTAAAAATGCGGATGGTAGCTACAGCTATGGTTGGAACTGGCTTGACCAAGGTATCAATATTGATGCTGGTTATGACCTCGCTCATGGGCGTCTAGCTCGTTGGGAAGAGTTGAAGAAAGAGTTGGGTGAAGGTCTAGACTTCATCTACGTCGACGTTTGGGGTAACGGTCAATCAGGTGACAACGGTGCCTGGGCAACTCACGTTATTGCTAAAGAAATTAACAAACAAGGTTGGCGATTTGCTATTGAGTGGGGCCATGGTGGTGAATATGATTCTACCTTCCAACACTGGGCAGCTGACTTGACCTACGGTGGCTATACAAATAAAGGTATTAACAGTGCCATTACTCGCTTTATCCGTAACCACCAAAAAGATTCTTGGGTTGGGGACTACAGGAGTTATGGTGGTGCAGCTGACTACCCACTTCTAGGCGGTTATAGCATGAAGGACTTCGAAGGATGGCAAGGACGTAGTGATTATAACGGTTATGTAACAAACTTGTTTGCTCATGACGTTATGACTAAGTACTTCCAACACTTCACAGTCAGCAAATGGGAAGATGGCAAACCAGTAACCATGACTGACAATGGTAGTACCTATAAATGGACTCCAGAAATGAAAGTCGAGTTGGTCGATGCTGCAAATAACAAGGTTGTGGTGACTCGTAAATCCAATGATGTCAACAGTCCACAATACCGTGAACGTACAGTAACGCTCAACGGACGTGTTATCCAAGATGGTTCAGCCTATTTGACACCTTGGAACTGGGATGCAAATGGTAACAAGCTTGAGAGTGACAAGGAAAAAATGTACTACTTCAATACTGAAGCAGGTGCAACAACTTGGACACTTCCTAGCGACTGGGCAAATGGTAAGGTTTACCTTTATAAACTAACTGACCAAGGTAAGACTGAGGAAAAAGAAGTTGCCGTGAAAGACGGTAAGATTACCCTTGATCTCACTGCAAATCAGCCATATGTTCTCTATCGTTCTAAACAAACTAATCCTGAAATGTCATGGAGTGAAGGAATGCACATCTATGACCAAGGATTTAACAGTGAATCTTTGGACCATTGGAAGATTACAGGTGATGCATCTAAGGCTGAAATCGTGAAGTCTCAAGGTGCCAACCAAATGCTCCGCATTCAAGGCAATAAAGAAAAAGTTAGTCTCACTCAAAAATTGACTGGCTTGAAACCAAATACTAAATACGCAGTGTATGTCGGTGTCGACAACCGTAGTGATGCTAAAGCAAGTATTACTGTTAATACTGGTGAAAAAGAAGTAACCAACTACACCAACAAGTCACTAGCACTTAACTATGTAAAAGCCTATGCTCACAATACTCGTCGAAGCAATGCAACAGTTGATAACACAAGTTACTTCCAAAACATGTATGCTTTCTTCACAACAGGTTCAGATGTATCAAACGTAACCTTGACCTTGAGTCGTGAAGCAGGCGATGAAGCAACTTACTTCGATGAAATTCGTACCTTTGAAAATGAATCAAATATGTACGGTGACGGTCACGATACTGCAACAGGCGTCTTCAAACAAGACTTTGAAAATGTTGGTCAAGGTATCTTCCCATTTGTTATCGGTGGTATCGAGGGTGTTGAAGATAACCGTACTCACTTGTCTGAAAAACATGGACCATACACACAACGTGATTGGAATGGCAAGAAAGTTGATGACGTTATCGAAGGAAATTGGTCACTCAAGACAAATGGTCTCGTAAGTCGTCGTAACTTGGTTTACCAAACAATTCCGCAAAACTTCCGCTTTGAAGCAGGCAAGACCTACCGTATTACATTTGACTATGAAGCTGGATCTGACAATACTTACGCCTTTGTAGTCGGTAAGGGAGAATTCCAATCTGGACAAGCAAGTAATTTGGAAATGCATGAATTGGCAAATACTTGGACAGATTCTAAGAAAGCGAAACGTGCAACCTTCCTCGTAACAGGTGCAGAAACTGGCGATACCTGGGTAGGTATCTACTCTACAGGCAATGCAAGCAACACTCGCGGAGACTCAGGTGGTAATGCTAACTTCCGTGGCTACAATGACTTCATTATGGATAGACTTCAAATCGAAGAAATTGTCTTGACTGGTAAGATGATGACAGAAAATGCTGTCAAGAACTATCTTCCAACTGTTGCTATGACCAACTATACCAAAGAAACAATGGATGCTTTGAAAGAAGCAGTCTTCAACCTCAGTCAAGCAGACGATGATATCAGTGTAGAAGAAGCTAAGTCTGAAATTGCTAAGGTCAATGCTCTTAAAGACGCTTTAGTGATGAAGAAAACAGCTCTTGTAGCAGATGACTTTGCAAGTCTTACAGCTCCTGCTCAGGCTAAAGAAGGTCTTGAAAATGCCTTTGATGGCAACGTGTCAAGTCTATGGCATACATCATGGAGCGGAGGAGATGTTGGCAAACCAGCAACCATGGTATTGAAGGAACCAACTGAAATCACAGGCTTCCGTTACGTTCCACGTGGTTCAGGTTCAAATGGTAACTTGAGAGATGTGACTCTTGTAGTAACGGATGAAACAGGTAAGGAACATACCTTCAATGCAACCAATTGGGCTAACAATAATAAACCAAAAGATATTGACTTTGGTAAGACTATCAAGGCTAAAAAGATTGTTCTAACTGGAACGAGAACCTACGGTGATACTGAAAACCAATATCAATCAGCTGCGGAATTGATCTTCGCTCGTCCACAGATTGCTGAAACTGGTCTTGATACTACAGCCTATGAAGCAGCCTTGGCTAAAGCTCAAAAATTGACTGATAAGAGTAATCAAGAGGAAGTAGCAAGTGTTGTTGCCAGCATGAAATTTGCAACAGATAATCATCTTTTGACAAATAGAATGCTTGAATACTTTGCAGATTATCTCGACCAATTGAAAGACCAAACACCTACTCCAACTCCAGATCCAGAACCTAAACCTGAAACTCCAACTTCAAGCAAGGGAGATGAATCAGCCCCAGTTGTTGACCTTCCAGAATTCACAGGTGGTGTAAATGGTGTTGAAGCCGCAATCCATGAAGTTCCAGAGTACACAGAATCAATCGGTACAGCAGGCGATGAATCAGCCCCAGTTGTAGAGGTTCCAGAATACACTGGCGTTCTTGGCACAGCAGGCGATGAATCAGCCCCAGTTGTAGAACTTCCAGAGTATACAGGAGTAGTTGGCACAACAGGCGATGAACCAGCACCGGTTGTAGAGGTTCCAGAATACACAGGAGTTCTTGGCACAGCAGGTGATGAACCAGCACCGGTTGTAGAGCTTCCAGAATACACAGGGGTTCTAGGTACAGCAGGTGATGAGCCAGCCCCAGTTGTAGAGGTTCCAGAATACACTGAAGTTTTTGGCACAGCAAGCGATGAACCAGCGCCAGTTGTAGAGGTTCCGGAATACACTGGAGTTCTAGGTACAGCAGGCGATGAACCAGCCCCAGTTGTAGAGGTTCCAGAATACACTGGAGTTCTAGGTACAGCAGGCGATGAGCCAGCACCAGTTGTAGAACTTCCAGAGTATACAGGACTAGTTGGAACGGCAGGAGAAGAAGTAGCTGTAAACGAAGTTCCAGAATTCAAGGGTGGAGTTAACGCAGCAGAAGCAGCTGTGAGTCAAGCACCAGAATTCACAGGTGGTGTAAATGGTGCCGAATCCGCAATTCATGAAGTAACAGAGTTTACCGGCGGTGTGAATGGAAGTGATGGCGCAATCCATGAAATTCCAGAATACAAAGGCCAAATTGGTACAGTAGGTAACCAACCTGCCCCTGTAGTGGAAAAACCAGAGTATCGAGAAGATTTAGTAGAGAATAAAGATACATCTAAAGAGTCACATTCAAATGTTCTTCCAAATACGGGTGAACATAATTCTGAAACAGCTCTCTTCATCGCTAGTGTCAGCATGGCAGTTTCAGCAGCACTCTTAGCTGTCAAAAGAAAAGAAGATTAAAATACAAAAAAGTTTTCAATAAAAGAGAGCTTAGACTCCACAATAATTGTCGTGGAGAAAAAGAAAACCCAGAGAGGACCCTCTAGGTCCTCTCTTTTTCTAAAGGGGAATGAGAACGCTTACCACTTGTGAGCGTATGAAAGGAAATAGGAAAAAATGGGAAAACATTTTTTTGAGAAACGGTGTCATTACAGTATACGTAAATTTACAATTGGTGCAGCTTCTGTTATGATTGGTGCCAGTATCTTTGGAGCTAGTGCGGTTCAGGCTGCTGAAACAGAAGGACCTGCAGAGACAGAAGGTACGGTAACACAGGCTCAGCCTCTGGATAAACTGCCAGCAGATATAGCAGCAGCTATTGAAAAAGCAGAAGCGAGTGCTGGAACTGTAGATGAACAACCTGCAGCGTCAGAAACTGGAGCAACTGCAGCTGAAACAACTACTCCAAAACCAACTGAAACTCCTGCTCCTAAGGAAGAAGTGGCTTCAAAACCAGCTACAAATCCTAAAGAGGAAGCAGCTTCTGAGGCGAAACCAGCTGCAAGTCCTGCGACTAAAGATGTAGTAGATACACCAGATGTCAATCATCTAGAAAAGGCTACTGCAACAGCTTCAAACCATGAAGCCAACACACCATTTACAGCAGAAAAGGCAATCGACGGAAAACCTGATACTCGTTGGGCAACTGACCAAAACGTTGAGAAACCAACAATCGAATTTACACTTGAGAAGACAACAGTGATTAAGCATGTGGAGATTGATTGGGATCGCCGTCTTCGTGGTCAACAAAACGATCCAAATATCAAATCTTGGAATCTCTACTATGCTGGTCAAGATGATGTAAATGGTTCAGGTAACAAAGAATGGAAGTTGGCTTATCAAAGAACAGGGAATCCTCTTCTTGATGAAAAAATTGACTTGAAAGAAGCTATCCAAGCTAAATACCTCAAACTTGAAATTACAGACTATCAAGCTGGTACAATGAATTGGAAAAATGTTGGGATTCAAGAAATTCGTGCCTACTCAAACATTCCAGACGCTAGCAAACCAACAGATATTCGCCAAGTTACAGAATTAGCTGTTGCTGAAGATGGGAAATCACTTGTTTTACCTAAATTACCAGGTGAAGTAAGCTTAATTGGTAGCAACAAACAGGGAGTTGTTGATCTTAATAACAAGATCTACAAACCTTTAACAGATCAAACTGTCAAGGTAATGGTCCAACAAGTCAAGGATACTCATACCTTCACAAAAGAATTTGAAGTCCTTATTAAAGGATTACATGCAGACGAAGGCGTTGGTACTAAGCCAGCAGTTGCACCAGCAGTTCAACAATGGTATGGAACTGAAGGCAAAACTTCTATTACAGCTGATACCGTGATTTCAGTTGGCGATTCTGGATTTGGTCAAGAAGCTAAATTCTATCAGACTGACCTTGAAAGTCGTGGGCTAGAAATCGCTACAGGTGATCAAACAGCTCAAAAACGGATCGAATTTAAGAAAGTTGTAGATAAAGGCTATGGCAAAGAAGGCTATGGTATCACCATTAAAGATGGAGTTATCACTGTAGAAGCAGCGACCAACGCAGGAGCCTTTTACGCAACTCGTACTCTCCTTCAGATGGGAGAAAATGATTTGCAAAACGGAGAAATCCGTGACTTCCCAAGTTTCAGTCACCGTGGCTTTATGCTAGATACAGGTCGTAAGTTTATTCCTTATGATACGCTTGTAGACATCATGCTCAACATGGCCTACTACAAGATGAACGATCTTCAGTTGCATTTGAATGACAACTATATCTTCCTAAAAGACCACTTGGCTGGTAAGAATCTTTCTCAAGATGAAGAACTGGATTATGTTCTTAAAAATGCCAAGACAGGCTTCCGTGTAGAGACTGATGTTGTTGGTGAAAATGGTGAAAAATTAACATCTGACGAGCATTACACTAAGGAAGAAATGCAAGAAATTATCAAGTTAGCAAAAGCTTTGCATATCAACCTTGTTCCTGAAATTGACACACCAGGTCACGCTCTTTCATTTGTTAAGGTTAGACCTGATCTTATGTATAAAGGCAGTCTTAGTGACTATAGAGGTAAACACAATGTAGAACGTGTGGCTATGTTGGACTTGGACAACAAGTACGAAGAAACACTTGCTTTCGTCAAATCAGTTTATGATAAATTGCTAGATGGTGAAAATGCACCACTTCATGGTGTTTCAACAGTTCATATCGGTACAGATGAGTACTACGGTAGTCGCGAAAGCTATCGTCGCTATGTCAATGATATGATTCAGTACATCAAAGGCAAAGGCTATACACCACGTATTTGGGGTTCACTTAGTGCTAAACCTGGTACAACGCCAGTTGATTGGAAAGATGTAGAAGTTGATATCTGGAGTATCGGATGGCAACGTCCAGCTGATGCTATTGCTCAAGGCGCTAAGATTATCAATATCACAGATATTCCAACCTATAGTGTCCCAAGCGGAAGTAACAGTCAAGGTAGTTATGGCGATTATGCCAACTATGAAACTCAATACAATCGTTGGACACCAAATGACTTCTCAACAGGTGGAGGACCACGTCTAGAAGCTTCTAATCCAAATATCCTTGGTGGTGGTCATGCAGTATGGAATGATAATATTGACCTCCATGAAACTGGACTCACTTCTTACGATATCTTTAAACGCTTCTTCAAGAGTATGCAATCAACTGCAGAACGCACTTGGGGTTCAGACCGTGCAGCCAAGACCTATGCAGAACGTGTTCAACCAGCAAGTGTCTATGCACCACAATCTAACCCAGATAAGACCGTAGCTGAAGAAGACTTGTTCAAGATCAATCCTGAGACTGTCAAAGATTATCTTGCTAAGAAAGTACAGAAGACTGAAGAAGGTTTGAATTTCGAAAAAGATAGCACTATCGAAGGCCTAGTTGGTGATGCTGGACCAAGTCATGTCTTGAAATTGGATGTTACTGTAACTGGTGACGGTGAACAGACCTTCTCAACAAGTGGCAACAATCAACTCTATCTTGCGGACAAAGATGGCTACCTTGCCTATAAATTTGAACAATTCCATATTCAATTTAACAAGAAACTTGAAAAGAACAAACGTTATCAAATTTCTGTTGTAACCAAACCTCAAGTAACAGAAGTTTATGTAGATGGTGAAAAGGTTGAGCGTATCGCAAATCCAGCGTACCCTCGCTTTGCTCATAATAGTTTGGTTCTACCTCTTGAAACAATCGGTGGCTTCAAAGGAATCTTGCATAGTGCTGAGTTGTCAAATGAACCATTCGTAAATCCACGTTTGATTCCAAATGATCATTTTACAGTTTCTGCAACAAGTCAGGAATTGCCAGGAACCAATGCAGAAGGTCCAGTCGAAAAAGCCTTTGACAATGATCCAAATACCTTCTGGCATTCAAAATGGTCTGGACATCAAGCCCCATTCACAGTTGCAATGAACTTGAAAGCAGCAGAAAAAGTAAATGGTCTGACCTACCTTCCACGTCCAGGTGGAGGTAATGGTGTCGTGACATCTTATGAAGTTTATGCTCAAAAAGATGGTCAGATGGTTAAAGTTGCCTCAGGAACTTGGGAAAATAATGCCAAAGAAAAAACAGTAAACTTTGAGGCTATTGAAACAGATAAGATAGAATTTAAAGTTCTAGCTGGTGCTGCAGGATTTGGTAGTGCTGCAGAAATTCAACTTCTTAAACCAGTTTCTACTAACAAGGTGGAAGAGCCAGTTAGTCCAGAGAAACCTGTGACACCAGAGAAACCTGTGACTCCAGAAAAACCTAAAGTTGAGGAAATGGGCGATGGTACAACTGAACTTGCTGATAGCTTTGTAGCTACAAAACCAGCTAGTGACGACGTAGTTGCTGCAGCAGCACAAAGTCAAGATTATCTTAAGAAAGAGTATAAGGTCTTCCCAACACCACAAAAAGTAACTTATGGTGAAGGCGTTACGAAACTCCATAAACAAGTAAATCTTGTTATGGGCGATCAGTTAGATATCTATACTCGTAACCGCTTGAAGAGTGTTCTACAAGATCATCAAATTTCATACACAAGCAGTCAAACACCTGTAGCAGGTGCTACCAACATCTACCTTGGCGTTCATGGACAAAATTCACAAGCTGAAAAAGAAATGCCAAGTCTATCTCAAGGACTCTTTGATAAGATTGATGCCTATGCCTTGTCAATCAAGAACAATACAATCTCTATCGTCGGTAAGGATACAGATGCTGTCTTCTACGGTTTGACAACTCTCAAACACATGCTGAATGAAAGTGAAGCTCCAGTCTTGCGTAATGTAACAGTTGAGGACTTCGCTGAAATTAAGAACCGTGGCTTTATCGAGGGTTACTATGGAAATCCATGGAGCAATGCTGATCGTGCTGAATTGATGCGCTATGGTGGTGACTTGAAGTTGACTCAATACTTCTTTGCACCAAAAGATGATCCATACCACAACAAGAAATGGCGTGAACTTTATCCAGAAGAAAAATTAGCTGAAATTCGTGAATTGGCGCGTGTCGGAAACCAAAACAAGACTCGTTATGTGTGGACCATCCACCCATTCATGAACAACCGTATCCGTTTTGGCAACGATGCTGATTACCAACAAGATTTGGAAACCATTAAAGCTAAGTTCACTCAATTGATGGATGTCGGTGTTCGTGAGTTCGGTATTCTAGCTGATGATGCTCCAAGTCCAGTTGGTGGCTACAATAGCTACAACCGCTTGATGAAGGACATGACAGACTGGTTGACTGAAAAACAAGCAACTTATGTTGGCCTTCGTAAGGAAATGATTTTTGTCCCTGGTCAGTATTGGGGTAATGGACGTGAAGATGAGTTGAAAGCACTCAACGAAAACCTTCCAACTTCAACTTCTATGACCCTTACTGGTGGTAAGATTTGGGGTGAAGTATCCGAAAGCTTCCTCTCTAACCTTAAGAACAACCTGACTGCAGGTGGTAAGACCTATCGTCCAGTTTCTCTATGGGTCAATTGGCCTGTTACAGATAACTCTAAACAACACTTAATCTTGGGTGGTGGTGAGAAATTCCTTCATCCAAATGTTGATCCTAGTCTCCTTTCAGGTATCATGTTGAACCCAATGCAACAATCTGAGCCTTCTAAGATTGCCCTCTTCTCTGCAGCGCAATATGCATGGAAACAATGGAAATCAGAAGAAGAAGCTAAGAAAGTGAATGATATTGCCTTCAACTTTGTTGAAAACGGTAAGTTTACAGATAGCGAAGCATCAGTTGCCTTCCGTGAACTTGGTAAACACATGATTAACCAAAACATGGATGGTCGTGTTGTTAAGTTGGAAGAGTCTGTTGAGCTTGCACCGAAATTGGCAACCTTCATGTCTAAGTTGAAAGCTGGTCAAGATGTCAGCGCAGAGCGTCAAGAATTGCGTGCAGAATTTGCTAAACTAAAAGCTGCAGCACAACTTTATAAAGCATCTGGTGATGAAAAGATGCGTGCTCAAATCCACTATTGGTTGGACAATACCATTGACCAAATGGATGCCTTGAGTGCTCTTCTTGATGGTACAGAAGCTATCGAAACCAATGATTCTGCAAAACTTTGGGATAGCTACTACAAGGGCTTGAAACTATATGAACAGTCTCAAACTTATACCTTCCATTATGTAGACCATGATGAAAAAGCGGAGTTGGGTGTTCAACATATCCGTCCATTCTTGCTTGGACTGCGTGAAATTCTTGCAACAGAAGTTCAAAAAGCCTTGCATCCTGATCAAGTGATTAGTACCTTTATCACGAACCGTACAGGTGTTGAAGGTGGACTTGCTGAGGTAACTGATGGAGATTTGGGAACTCATGCATTAATCAAATCACCAAACAGTATCAAGACCGGTGATTACATTGGCTTGAAATTTAACAAGGCTGTTCCAGTTCAAAACTTGACCTTTGCAATGGGAACTCAAGCAAATCCTCGTGATACCTTTAATAGTGCTAAGGTTGAGTATCTCAATGAAAATGATGAGTGGGTAACACTTTCAGAACCAAGCTATACTGGTAATGAGCCTCTTCTTAAATTTGAAAATCTTACTATCAATGCAAAAGCAGTTCGCATGATTGCGACTTCAGATCGTGATAATACTTGGTTTGCTGTCAGAGAAATTGCTGTTAATCGCCCTGTAGAAGTTACTCGTGCTAAACAGTTAGCTACTTTGACTATCAGTCCAAATCTTATGTACAAGTACAACACAACAGTGGGTCAAATTACAGACGGACGTGATAATACGGAAGCTATGCTTGCAAATGCTGATAGAACAGACACAACTCCAGTCAATGGTTGGGTACAACTTGACTTGGGTGAAGTGAAACCTGTGACTAAAGTTCGTCTTGTTCAAGGATCAGGAGATAAATTGGCAGAAGGTGTTCTTGAATATTCTGCAGATGGTAGCTCATGGCAAGAGTTGGATCGCTTGACTGGTGAACAAACAAAAGAAATCGAAACTCCAATTTCAGCTCGCTACGTTCGTGTTCGCAATACTAAGAACATCAACCTATGGTGGCGTATCGCTGACTTCTCAGTTGAAACACGTGCAGGCAATAGCGAATTGACTGATACAAATGTTGAAAGCTTGAAGTCAACTCCAGTTTATGACAGCCTAGGTCGTTATGACCTGCAAATTCCAAGCGGAACTAAGCTTCCAGCTAATAGCTACTTGGGTATGAAACTTGATCGTCTGCACCAAGCTGAAAGCATTCAAGCACTTGGTACAGAAAATCCATCCCTTAACTTGGAATACTCTCCAAATGCCCAAGAATGGTATCCAGCTGATCAAGTGACAGATAAGTCCTTGGTACGTTATGTTCGTCTAGTTAATAAGACTGATCAAGAACAAGCAGTGACAGCAACATCTCTACTTGTTAAGACAAAAGAAGTTCAACCAACAACACTTGATTCTACATCAATGGGAATCCACCCAACATACGGTCGAAATGACGTTCGTAAGATCAAGAACTTGGATCAGTTGTTTGACGGTGTCTACAATAACTTTGTAGAGTTCTCAGACTATGCTCGTAAAGACGGTCATATTACCTTGAAACTTGGTAGCGAACGTGATATTAAGAAGATTAGAGCTTACATCCAAGACGGCACTCAAAACTATCTCCGTGATGGTAAGATTCAAGTCAGTCAAGATGGCAAGACTTGGACGGATGTTGTGACAGTTGGTGACGGCCTTGCTAATGAAACACGTGATGACTCCTTGACAGATGGCTGGACACATGATTCTAAGATGCCAGGAAATCGCTATATTGAGGGTGAACTTTCAAGCCCAGTTAAAGCCAACTATCTCCGTGTTCTATTTACAGCAGACTATGATGCTCGTTTTGTAGGTTTCACTGAGTTGGTGATCAATGATGGTGAATTCGTGAAACCAATCAATGACCCAACTGTTGAAGGAAACAGCGGTGAAAGCCAAGGAAACCTATACACAAACCTTGTGGATGGCAAAGTATTGACAAGCTACAAGGCTGAGAAAGAACAAGGTGAGCTTGTCTACCACTTGTCAGAACCGACAGATTCTAACCATATCCGACTTGTTTCAAGTCTTCCTCAAGGAGTGAAAGCTCGTGTGCTTGCTCGTACTCTGAAAGAGGATAAAGCAGATGCTTGGTCAGAACTAGGTGAGATTACCTCAAGCTTCCAAACATTTGCTGTTAGAGATAAGTCTCCATTATTGGATGTCAAACTTGT
This sequence comes from Streptococcus sp. 27098_8_69, assembly GCF_041432445.1. NCBI lineage: Bacteria > Bacillati > Bacillota > Bacilli > Lactobacillales > Streptococcaceae > Streptococcus > Streptococcus sp. 27098_8_69. Next base: position 66,548 of record NZ_JAPVZO010000005.1, read on the forward strand.
TTGGGAAGGTGGCAAACCAGAGTTCTACGAAATGACGACCTTCCACCAAGAACTGCCAGAAGAACCAGAGAAACCAGCTCCAACTACAAGTAAGGGTGATGAGCCAGCACCAGTAGTAGAAGTCCCAGAATTTACTGGTGGCGTAAATGGTGTTGAAGCAGCTGTTCAAGAAGTTCCAGAATACACTGAAGCTATTGGCACAGCAGGTGATGAGGCAGCACCGGTAGCAGAAGTCCCAGAATTTACTGGTGGCGTAAATGGTGTTGAAGCAGCTGTTCAAGAAGTTCCAGAATACACTGAAGCTATTGGCACAGCAGGCGATGAAGTAGCACCAGTAGTAGAAGTCCCAGAATTCACAGGCGGCGTTAACGCAGTCGAAGCAGCTGTTCAAGAAGTTCCAGAATACACTGAAGCTATTGGCACAGCAGGCGATGAAGTAGCACCAGTAGTAGAAGTCCCAGAATACACAGGTGGCGTTAACGCAGTCGAAGCAGCTGTTCAAGAAGTTCCAGAGTTTACTGGCGGAGTGAATGGTGTCGAAGCAGCTGTTCAGGAAGTAAGTCCAGAATTCACAGGCAGTGTCAATGGAGCAGAAGCCGCTATTCATGAAGTTCCAGAGTACATTGAAGAAAATGAAGCAGCTGTTCATGAAGTTCCAGAGTACACTGAAGCTATTGGCACAGCAGGTGAAGAAGCAACACCAGTAGTAGAAGTACCAGAATTCAAGGGTGGCGTTAACGCAGTCGAAGCAGCTGTTCATGAAGTTCCAGAGTACACTGAAGCTATTGGTACAGCAGGTGACGAAGCAGCACCAGTAGTAGAAGTCCCAGAATTCAAGGGTGGCGTTAACGCAGTCGAAGCAGCTGTTCATGAAGTTCCAGAATACACAGGAGCAATTGGTACAGCAGGTGAAACAGCTATTCATGAAGTTCCAGAGTTTACTGGCGGAGTGAATGGTGTCGAAGCAGCTGTTCAGGAAGTAAGTCCAGAATTCACAGGCAGTGTCAATGGAGCAGAAGTCGCTATTCATGAAGTTCCAGAGTTTACAGGTGGAGTGAATGGTGACGCAGCAGCTGTTCAGGAAGTAAGCCCAGAATTCACAGGTGGTGTCAATGGGGCAGAAGGAGCTGTCCATGAGATTCCAGAATACAAAGATGAGCAGTCTCTTGTAGCTCTTACTATGTCACAAGATAAGACTTATCAAGCACCTGCAAGTCATCCATACAAACTCCCAGAGACAGGCACTAAAGAAAATGCTGGCCTTGCAGCCGTAGGTCTTGTAGGAGCACTTCTTGGTATGTTTGCTATGGGAAAGAAAAAAGACGACGAATAAGATGATGTAAAAGCATCTAAGGCATAGAGATTGGATCAAGAGACTAATCTCGATTATAAAAAGCGGACAAAACTAGTTTTCTGATAAACAGAATCTGGTCTTGTTCGCTTTTTCTTAAAGTGAGGAAGCTGCTGGTCATTGAAGTTCTTTGAATAAAACATTCCTAACTCCTGACGAAGTCCTTATACTCAATGAAAATCAAAGAGCAAACTAGGAAACTAGCCGCAGGCTGTACTTGAGTACGGCAAGGCGACGTTGACGCGGTTTGAATTTGATTTTCGAAGAGTATTAGATTGGGTTAAGTCGCAAGCCAATTTCTACCATTTAGGATGTTTTAATGACAATTTAAGAAAGAGCAATCTTTTCCTAGAAATAAATGCTAAACTATAATTGTTCCTAAACATGATTTAGTAGATCGGTGGTCTGGTTCAACCCTAAAAGAATAGAGCTGATCTTACAAGTTAATCAGAAGAGTATTATTAGATTGGTTTTAGAGCTAGCTAGTAGAAAAAAGTAAATCTGAAATTTGATGTTCTCTTGTGAGCAAGACTAAGAAGTTATTCTATTCATTCATTTATTGGTAGAAAGCTTTGGGGAGTATCTATGAAATTTAATAAATATGCCTATCCCTTAGCGCAAGCCTGCTTGGGTTTGTATTTATTCGCTAATGGAGGTAGTTTGATCAATTTAGATATTGGGGTTATCCTTATCTTATTGTCCCTGATCAAGGGAGTAGAAATCTATAAAGAAGAAAGAAAACATAGGTGAGCATCGTTAGTAAGTGGAGATGCTGGAGTTCAGGAAAGAAGAGGTAGTGGTTTGCAAAAGTTGAAGAATATTTTAAAATTTGTAGGAATGATCTTACTGATTATAAATGTAAATACATTTCCCATGAGAATGCTGGCTCTCGAAGACTCTAGTTCTCTGTCCTTAAAGTGGACGACTAGTATTGGGTATTTGGTACTGGCTACTTTCTTGCTAGTTGCTGTTTGGCGACAGTATAAAAAGAAAATTCCGAATCAGCAGAAGGCTTTCAAGTTTACATGGAAGGATTTTGGAATAGCCCTTTTATTTTATGTTGCTACTCGACTAGTAGCGATTGTAGGTACCCTCCTGATCCAAGTGGTTACTGGAAATCCAACATCCGCTAACGATGCTACCTTGCTGGCTACAAGCGAGCAGGTCACTCGTGTTTTTCCTCTGTTTTTCATTGCCTTTCATTTTGCAATTGGTATATTTGCTCCAATCATGGAAGAATTAGTATTTAGAGGATTCTTCAGCCACTATTTTTTTAAAGAAGATCAAAAGTGGTTGAAATTGCTAATAAGTTCTGCGATTTTTGGCTATCTGCATATGTTTTATCCGATAGAGTTTGTAACTTATTTTTTACTGGGAGTGATATTTTACTTAGCCTATGCTCGTAGAGGGAATATCCTTGATTCCATAGCTGTTCATTTGCTAAATAATGGAGTGCTGGTACTGGTATCTATTCTAAATTATCTATTTTTAGTTTTTAGCTAATACTCTTCGAAAATCTCTTCAAACCACGTCAGCGTCGCCTTGCCGTATATTTGTTACTGACTTCGTCAGTTCTATCCACAACCTCAAAACAGTGTTTTGAGCAACCTGCGGCTAGCTTCCTAGTTTGCTCTTTGATTTTCATTGAGTATAAAATATATCCAAAAAATGATTGGTTTAAAGGCTGATCATTTTTTGTTGAAAGATCAACTTTTGCTGATAAATGCTGGAGACAGCAATAAAAAAACCAGCGATTCAATCACTGGCTGTTAGATCGTTCTTTTAGGAAGCTCCATTAGTAGTAGACGTTTTTGTATCTGTTGTTTGAGTGCTAGAAGAAGGAACAGTCGGTTGTTCTTGTTTACTGCTAGTATCTTCTTTCTTACTTTCTGCACTGCTACTAGATTGAGTTGTTGTTTCTTCTTGTGTGTTTTCTTTTGTAGAAGTATTGTCCTTGTTTGGAGTAGTGTTCTCTTGAGGGGATTCCTTTTGAATCTCTTTTATGACTGTTGTCTGGGTTGTCGTAGTTTCTTTTTTAGAGTTATTGTTGTTATTATTATTCATAGCATTCATGATGGTGATACTTGCAGTAATCAGCCCCAGAATACTACCGATAGTAGCAATTGTTTTTTGAAAAACAGTAAATCCTTTTTTGATGTGTTCCGTTTTAGGTTTTGATGTTCTACGATAATTAGACATAATATCTCTCCTTTACTAAAATTCATTATACCGAAAATCTTTAAAAAAAACTTAAATGAACCTGAATTGCCTTTCTTGTCGCCTGAACTGTTTCGTGATACAATAGAAGGAGTGATTTTAGAAAGCGTGAGAAACCATGATTTACTTTGATAATTCGGCAACGACTAAGCCTTATCCAGAAGCACTTGAAACCTATATGCAAGTGTCTGCAAAAATTATTGGAAATCCTTCGAGTCTCCATCGTTTGGGAGACCAGTCTACCAGAATTTTAGAAGCTTCTCGACAGCAGATTGCAGATTTGATTGGCAAGAAAAGCGAAGAAATCTTCTTTACCTCTGGTGGGACTGAAGGGGATAATTGGGTTATCAAAGGGGTTGCTTTTGAAAAAGCGCAGTTTGGTAAACACATTATTGTGTCTGACATTGAGCACCCAGCAGTTAAGGAGTCGGCTCTCTGGCTCAAGACTCAAGGTTTTGAAGTGGATTTTGCACCTGTAAATGAAAAAGGATTTGTAGATGTAGCTGCTTTAGAAAACCTACTCCGTCCTGATACAACGCTAGTCTCCGTTATGGCGGTTAACAATGAAATCGGCTCAATCCAGCCTATTGAAGCTATATCAGAACTATTAGCTGATAAGCCAACGATTTCCTTCCACGTTGATGCCGTTCAAGCCTTGGCTAAAATACCAACAGAAAAGTATTTGACTGACCGAGTGGATTTTGCGACCTTCTCTAGTCATAAATTCCACGGAGTTCGTGGTGTTGGATTTGTCTATATCAAGTCTGGTAAGAAAATTACACCGCTTTTAACTGGTGGTGGCCAAGAGCGTGACTATCGCTCAACAACTGAGAATGTAGCAGGAATTGCAGCAACAGCCAAGGCCCTACGATTGGCTATGGAAAAACTAGACTTGTTTACGGCTAAGACAGCCCAACTGAAGGCAGTCATTCATCAAGCCCTTCTTGCTTATCCAGATATTTTTGTTTTCTCAGGTGAGGAAGACTTTGCTCCTCATATTCTGACCTTCGGAATTAAGGGAGTTCGTGGGGAAGTCATCGTTCATGCTTTTGAAGACTATGATATTTTCATTTCTACAACGTCAGCTTGCTCGTCCAAGGCTGGGAAACCTGCTGGGACCCTGATAGCCATGGGGATTGAAAAGGATAAGGCTCAGTCAGCAGTACGTCTTAGCCTAGATCTAGAAAATGACATGAGTCAAGTTGAGCAATTTTTGACCAAACTAAAATTAATTTACAATCAAACTAGAAAAGTAAGATAGGAGCATTCATGCAGTATTCAGAAATTATGATTCGCTACGGAGAGCTTTCAACCAAGGGTAAAAACCGGATGCGTTTCATCAATAAACTACGTAATAATATCTCAGACGTTTTGTCCATTTATCCTCAAGTCAAAGTGACAGCAGACCGCGATCGCGCCCATGCTTATCTAAATGGTGCCGACTATACAGCAGTTGCCGAGTCACTCAAGCAAGTTTTCGGAATTCAAAACTTTTCGCCAGTATACAAGGTTGAAAAATCTGTAGAAGTTCTGAAATCTGCTGTCCAAGAGATTATGAAGGACATCTATAAGGAAGGCATGACCTTTAAGATCTCTAGCAAACGTAGTGATCACAACTTTGAACTGGATAGTCGTGAACTCAACCAAACTCTTGGTGGTGCAGTATTTGAAGCCATTCCCAATGTACAAGCACAAATGAAAAATCCTGATATCAATCTGCAAGTGGAGATTCGTGAAGAGGCGGCCTACCTTTCTTATGAAACCATTCGAGGAGCTGGTGGTTTACCGGTTGGAACTTCAGGGAAAGGCATGCTCATGTTGTCAGGGGGGATTGACTCACCTGTAGCAGGTTATCTTGCTTTGAAACGTGGCGTAGATATCGAGGCTGTTCACTTCGCTAGTCCACCGTATACTAGTCCAGGTGCCCTCAAGAAAGCTCAGGATTTGACCCGTAAATTGACTAAGTTCGGTGGGAATATCCAGTTTATCGAAGTGCCTTTCACTGAAATCCAAGAAGAGATTAAGGCTAAGGCCCCAGAAGCTTACCTTATGACTCTGACTCGCCGCTTTATGATGCGGATTACAGACCGTATCCGTGAAGTGCGAAATGGTTTGGTCATTATCAATGGTGAAAGTCTTGGTCAGGTGGCCAGCCAAACTCTTGAAAGTATGCAGGCTATCAATGCTGTCACAAATATGCCAATCATTCGTCCAGTTGTAACTATGGACAAGCTAGAAATCATTGATATTGCTCAGGAAATTGATACCTTTGAAATTTCCATCCAGCCTTTTGAAGACTGTTGTACTATTTTTGCACCCGATCGTCCGAAGACAAATCCTAAGATTAAGAATGCAGAGCAGTATGAAGCTCGAATGGATGTTGAAGGATTGGTTGAACGTGCAGTAGCAGGAATCATGATTACTGAAATTACACCTCAGGCTGAGAAGGATGCGGTCGATGAGTTGATCGATGATCTCCTTTAATCAGAAAAACCAGAGGAAAATATAAAATTAAGGAAAAAAGTTAGTTTATTGTCCTAAATTTGGACGGAAACTGACTTTTTTTCTATTTTTATGATATAATTAGGTAAAATTTTGAATATAGAGAGTTTTCTGACAATGAATCAATCCTACTTTTATCTGAAAATGCGAGAACATAAACTCAAGGTTCCATACACAGGCAAGGAGCGCCGTGTACGTGTTCTCCTCCCGAAAAACTACGAGAAAGACACGGATCGAACTTATCCAGTTGTCTATTTCCATGATGGTCAAAATGTCTTTTACAGTAAAGAATCCTATGTCGGTCATTCATGGAAGATCATTCCGACCATTAAACGGAATCCAGATATCAGCCGTATGATTGTAGTGGCCATTGACAATGATGGACTTGGACGGATGAATGAGTATGCGGCATGGAAATTCCAAGAGTCCAACATTCCTGGCCAACAATTTGGTGGTAAGGGAGTCGAGTACGCTGAGTTTGTCATGGAAGTGGTCAAACCCTTTATTGATGAAAACTATCGTACAAAATCAGACCGCAAGCATACTGCTATGGTTGGTTCTTCTCTAGGCGGCAACATTACCCAGTTTATTGGCTTGGAGTATCAAGACCAGATTGGCTGCTTGGGTGTCTTTTCATCAGCCAACTGGCTTCACCAAGAGGCCTTTGATCGCTATATGGAGCGTAAGAAACTATTACCTGACCAACGAGTCTTCATCTATGTTGGAACGGAAGAGGCGGATGACACAGACAAGACCCTCATGGCTGGCAATATTAAGCAGGCCTATATCGACTCTTCCCTTCGCTATTATCATGATTTGATAGCGGGAGGAGTGCAGTTGGAAAATCTCTTGCTCAAGGTTCAGGCTGGAGCCATTCACCATGAAGTGCCATGGTCAGAAAATCTCCCAGCTTGCCTACGCTTTTTTGCAGAAAATTGGTAACTAGTATAAAGGAGACAGGATATGAATATTGAACATCTTAGCCACTGGAGTGGTCATCTTAACCGTGAAATGTATGTTAATCGTTACGGACACGCAGGTATCCCAGTGGTTGTCTTTGCTTCCTCAGGTGGTAGCCACAATGAATACTATGATTTTGGCATGATTGATGCATGTGCATCCTTTATCGAGGAAGGTCGAGTGCAATTCTTTACCCTTTCAAGTGTCGATAGTGAGAGTTGGCTAGCAACATGGAAAAATGGTCATGACCAAGCTGAAATGCACCGTGCTTATGAGCGATACGTTATTGAAGAAGCCATTCCTTTTATCAAGCACAAAACAGGCTGGTTCGACGGCATGATGACGACAGGCTGTTCTATGGGAGCCTATCATGCACTTAACTTTTTCCTTCAGCATCCAGATGTCTTTACCAAGGTAATCGCTCTCAGTGGTGTCTATGATGCGCGTTTCTTTGTAGGTGACTACTACAATGATGATGCTATCTATCAAAATTCACCAGTAGACTATATCTGGAATCAAAATGATGGTTGGTTTATTGACCGTTACCGTCAGGCTGAGATTGTGATTTGTACTGGCTTAGGTGCTTGGGAGCATGATGGCCTGCCTTCTTACTACAAGTTAAAAGAAGCTTTTGACCAAAAACAAATTCCTGCCTGGTTTGCAGAATGGGGGCATGATGTTGCCCATGATTGGGATTGGTGGCGCAAACAAATGCCATATTTCCTCGGTCACATGAGTCTATAAAAGGAGTAGCATATGAATTATCTTGTAATTTCACCCTATTACCCACAAAATTTCCAACAGTTTAGTATTGAACTAGCCAATAAAGGAATCACCGTTCTAGGGATTGGGCAAGAACCCTATGAACAACTAGATGAGCCATTGCGCAATAGCTTGACTGAGTATTTCCGTGTTGATAATCTTGAAAATATTGATGAAGTTAAACGTGCAGTTGCCTTTCTCTTTTATAAGCATGGTCCAATTGACCGTATCGAATCTCACAATGAATACTGGCTAGAGTTGGATGCTGCTCTTCGTGAACAATTTCATGTCTTTGGTGCCAAACCAGACGACCTTAAAAAGACCAAGTTCAAGTCTGAAATGAAGAAACTCTTCAAAAAAGCTGGAGTTCCAGTGGTTCCAGGTGCTGTCATTGAAACAGATGCAGATGTTGACAAAGCTGTGAAAGAAATTGGCCTTCCGATGATTGCCAAACCTGACAATGGAGTGGGAGCGGCAGCAACCTTCAAGCTTGAAACAGAAGAGGATATCCATCATTTCAAGGCAGAATGGGACCATTCAACCGTTTATTTCTTTGAAAAATTTGTTACCTCTAGTGAAATCTGTACCTTCGATGGTTTGGTAGATAGAGATGGAAATATCGTCTTTTCTACGACCTTTGACTATGCCCACACACCGCTTGATCTCATGATTTACAAGATGGACAATTCTTATTATGTTCTTAAAGATATGGATCCAAAATTGCGCAAGTATGGTGAGGCAATCGTTAAAGAATTTGGCATGAAAGAACGTTTCTTCCATATCGAGTTCTTCCGTGAGGGTGATGATTATATTGCCATTGAGTACAATAACCGTCCAGCGGGTGGCTTCACCATTGATGTTTATAACTATGCCCATTCTTTAGATTTGTACAAGGGTTATGCAGCGATCGTTGCGGGTGAGCCATTCCCTGCTTCACAATTCGAGCCCCTGTACTGCTTGGCAACATCTCGTCGCGCCAATGCCAACTATGTTTATTCAGAAGAAGACTTGCTAGCCAAATACGGTCAGCAATTTAAGGTTAAGAAAATCATGCCTGCAGCCTTTGCTGAATTGCAAGGAGACTTTCTCTATATGCTAACGACACCAAGTCGTGAGGAAATGGATCAGATGATTAAGGACTTTGGTCAGCGTCAAGAATAATCAAAATTTTGACTTAACAAACTAGGTTTGTTAGGTCTTTTTTGAAGTGCTGAAATAAAAGCGTTTTCCTGCAGTATTCTTTTAGAATATCTGTTGCTAAAAGGCTTAAAAATTGATAGAATAGGGATTGTCTAAAAAATATTAAGGAGAATCTATCAATGGATTTTGCATGGGCAGTCAAATATGCCACTGAATTTTTGGGAACAGCCATCTTAATTATCTTGGGAAATGGTGCAGTTGCCAACGTTGAACTTAAAGGTACGAAAGGTCACCAAAGTGGCTGGCTCGTTATCGCTGTTGGTTACGGTATGGGGGTTATGATCCCTGCCTTGATGTTTGGTAATGTTTCTGGTAACCACATCAACCCAGCCTTCACTCTTGGTCTAGCAGTTAGCGGACTTTTCCCTTGGGCACAAGTAGCACCATACATCGTTGCACAAGTCTTGGGAGCAATCTTCGGACAAGCCTTGGTTGTTGCAACTCACCGTCCTTACTACTTGCAAACTGAAAAAGCAAACAATATCTTGGGAACTTTCTCAACTATTTCAAGTATTGACAACGGAACAAAAGAATCACGCTTTGCAGCAACAGTTAACGGTTTTATCAACGAGTTTGTTGGTTCATTCGTTCTCTTCTTTGCAGCACTTGGTATGACAAAGAACTTTTTTGGTGCTGAAGTTCTCCAATACATGAAACAAATGGCGACTCAAGCAGGTCAAAATGTTGACTTCTCTGATTTGGCAATTAAAGCTCAAGTAGCGCCTCATACAGCTTCAGGACTTGCTGTTGGTCACTTGGCTCTTGGTTTCTTGGTAATGGCCTTGGTTACTTCACTTGGCGGACCTACAGGACCTGGTTTGAACCCAGCTCGTGACTTTGGACCACGTCTCCTTCATGCCTTCCTTCCAAAATCAATCCTTGGTCAACACAAGGGTGATTCAAAATGGTGGTATGCTTGGGTACCAGTAGTTGCACCGATTGCAGCTGGTATTGCAGCAGTAGCGCTTTTCAAATTACTTTACCTATAATCACTCAAAACTGGGAAGCCCCAGTTTTTTTCTTGTCTACGAAAGTCGAGTTTTTAGATAGAGATTCTTAAATCGTCAGACTTTTTTCATTTTAATGCTAAAGGTGAAAATGTGGCGAAAATATGGTAAAATAGAGTACTAAGTAAACGTTAAAAAGGAATATTATGCGTAAAGAGATTGCACCCGAATTATATAATTACAATAAATTCCCTGGTCCTGAATTTCATCTATCTGGAGATAAAGTCGAAGCTGAAGGGTTTACCTTTACTTTGGTTGAAAATAGTAAGGATGCTTTTGATGCAACGGCATTTACTCAACGCTTTTCTGAAGTTTTAAGTAAGTTCGATTATATTGTTGGAGACTGGAGTAATGAGCAGTTGCGTTTACGTGGTTTCTACAAGAATGAGCGAGCTGAAGAGTCTCTTGAGAAAATCAGTCGTTTACAAGATTACCTACTTGAGTATTGTAGCTATGGTTGTGCCTATTTTGTTCTAGAAAATGAAGTTCCTAAACGAGCACCGTTTGACCAAAAGATGCGCAAAAAAGAGGAAGAAAAAGATACTCGCAAAGGGAAAAAGACTTTCCAAAGTAAGAAAAGAAATAATGCGGATAAGAGAAATAGACGCCGTTCAAAAGAACAGAAATCTCAGAAAGAAGACAAGGGGCAACGTCATTTCGTCATCCGTCAGAAAGATTAGAGAATAAGGAGAAAACATGAAACCGTCTATTTATAGTTTAACATGTCAAGGCATGCAAGAATGGGTCTTGGAGCAGGGAGAAAAGAAATTCCGTGCCGACCAAATCTGGGAGTGGCTTTACCGTAAACGTGTCCAATCATTTGAAGAAATGACCAACTTGTCAAAGGATTTGATTGCCAAACTCAATGATCAATTTGTAGTCAATCCTTTGAAACAACGCATCGTTCAAGAATCAGCTGATGGTACTGTAAAGTATCTCTTTGAGTTGCCAGATGGGATGTTGATTGAGACAGTGCTGATGCGTCAACACTACGGTTTGTCAGTCTGTGTAACGACTCAGGTAGGATGCAATATCGGTTGTACCTTCTGTGCATCAGGCTTGATCAAGAAGCAACGTGACCTCAATAACGGGGAAATCGTTGCGCAGATTATGTTAGTCCAAAAATATTTTGACGAACGTGGACAAGATGAACGTGTAAGCCATATCGTTGTTATGGGTATTGGAGAACCTTTTGATAACTACAATAATGTCTTGAACTTTATCCGTACCATCAATGACGATAAGGGGATGGCTATCGGTGCTCGCCATATCACAGTATCAACTTCAGGTTTGGCTCACAAAATCCGTGAATTTGCTAATGAAGGTGTACAGGTCAACCTTGCTGTTTCTCTTCATGCGCCAAACAATGAACTTCGTTCAAGCATCATGAAGATTAACCGTGCCTTCCCAATTGAAAAACTCTTTGCAGCTATCGAGTATTACATCGAAACTACCAATCGCCGTGTGACTTTTGAGTATATCATGCTCAATGAAGTTAACGATGGAGTAGAGCAGGCACTTGAGTTGGCAGAATTGCTTAAGAATATCAAGAAATTGTCTTATGTCAACTTGATTCCTTACAACCCAGTTAGTGAGCATGACCAGTATAGCCGAAGCCCTAAAGAACGTGTCATGGCCTTCTATGATACACTCAAGAAAAAAGGTGTCAACTGTGTCGTTCGCCAGGAACATGGTACAGATATTGATGCGGCTTGTGGACAATTGCGTTCAAATACCATGAAGCGTGATCGTCAAAAAGCAGTAGCGGAAGTAAATCCATAAGATGAGTCGAAAAACATTACTAAGCTTGGGAGTGCTTTTATACAGTCTTTGTATTGTCTGTTTTTGTTTTACTCCCCAGCCTCAACTTCCTTCAGGAGTGGAAACTCCAGGTATTCAAACTTTTGGACGCCTGGTTTTTCTTTTGACGCCTTTTAACTCCCTTTGGAAACTGGGGGAAGTAACAAGTATCATACAGCTGATTTGGATATTTTTACAAAATGCCTTAAATATCCTCTTGCTCTTCCCACTGATTTTCCAACTTCTCTTTCTCATGCCTGGTCTAAGAAAAACGAAGAAAGTGATTTTGTTTAGCTTTTTATTGAGCTTGGGAATTGAATGCACGCAACTAGTTTTAGACTTTTTCTTAGACTTTAATCGGGTCTTTGAGATTGATGATTTGTGGACCAATACCTTGGGTGGCTACCTGGCTTGGCTTCTCTATAAACTATTACATAAAAACAAGATAAGGAATTAGAATGAGTATCTTAGAAGTAAAAAATTTGAGTCACGGTTTTGGTGATCGTGCGATTTTTGAAGATGTATCTTTCCGCCTCCTCAAAGGTGAACATATCGGCTTAGTTGGTGCTAATGGTGAAGGAAAATCAACCTTTATGAGCATCGTGACTGGTAAAATGTTACCTGATGAAGGTAAGGTGGAATGGTCTAAATATGTGACAGCTGGCTACCTAGATCAGCATGCGGTTCTTAAAGAAGGCCAAACTGTTCGTGACGTTCTTCGTACAGCTTTTGACGAATTATTCAAAGCCGAAGTGCGTATCAATGAACTCTATATGGAAATGGCAGAAGAGGGCGCTGACATTGATGCATTGATGGAAGAAGTTGGAGAACTTCAGGACCGTTTGGAAAGTCGTGATTTCTATACCTTGGATGCTAAGATCGATGAAGTGGCGCGTGCCCTTGGTGTCATGGACTTTGGAATGGATACGGATGTAACAGCCTTGTCAGGTGGACAAAGAACCAAGGTACTTTTGGCAAAACTCCTCCTTGAAAAGCCAGATATCTTGCTTCTGGACGAGCCAACCAACTACTTGGATGCTGAGCATATCGACTGGCTCAAACGCTATCTTCAGAACTATGAGAATGCCTTTGTCCTTATTTCACACGATATTCCTTTCCTCAACGACGTTATCAATATTGTCTATCACGTAGAAAACCAACAATTGACACGCTACTCTGGAGATTACTACCAGTTCCAAGAAGTCTATGCCATGAAGAAATCACAGTTGGAAGCAGCCTATGAGCGTCAACAGAAAGAAATTGCGGATCTCAAGGATTTTGTGGCTCGAAACAAGGCGCGTGTTGCAACACGAAACATGGCCATGTCTCGCCAGAAGAAATTGGATAAGATGGATATCATCGAACTCCAAAGTGAGAAGCCAAAGCCATCCTTTGAATTTAAATCAGCTCGTACACCTGGACGCTTTATCTTCCAAGCCAAGGACTTACAGATTGGTTACGACCGTCCCCTTACTAAACCATTAAATCTTACCTTTGAGCGCAATCAAAAGGTTGCTATCATCGGTGCCAATGGTATCGGGAAAACAACCCTCTTGAAGAGTCTTTTGGGGATTATTCCACCTATTGCTGGGGAAGTTGAACGTGGGGACTACCTAGAACTCGGCTACTTTGAACAAGAAGTGGAAGGTGGCAATCGCCAGACACCACTAGAAGCTGTCTGGAATGCCTTTCCGGCACTCAATCAAGCCGAAGTTCGTGCAGCCCTTGCTCGTTGTGGTCTGACGACTAAACATATTGAGAGTCAAATCCAAGTATTGTCAGGTGGGGAACAAGCCAAGGTTCGTTTCTGTCTCTTGATGAACCGCGAGAATAATGTCCTTGTTCTTGACGAACCTACCAACCACTTGGATGTGGATGCCAAGGACGAACTCAAACGTGCTCTGAAAGAATACAAGGGTTCTATCCTCATGGTTTGTCACGAACCAGACTTTTACGAAGGCTGGATGGACCAAATCTGGGACTTCAATCAGCTAACATAAAAAGAGAAACTCGCAAAACTAGAATAGGAAAAAGCCAAGTCTGTGTGACTTGGCTTTTTGGCTAGTAATTCAAATAGGTTTCGATATCAGATTTTTGGATTTCTTTCCCATAGTGACAAATCGGGCAATAAACGAAATAAGTTTTTCCGTAAGGAAGAGTGGAATCCAGTAAAGGGTAAACTTACGTCCAGTTTCTGAAATTTCCCAAGTTTCGGTGTTGTTACAGTGACCACACTCGATAGTGGTTTGAGTATGTCCTAAGACCTTTTGGTAACCTTTCGAACCCCAGAAAAAAATCATTTTTACATCTCCTTATTTTAGGGTCATCCTATTTTTTACTGAAATCGTAGTCCTTAACAATTTCGATACTGTCAATAGTGATAGCAGTAGTTGGTTTGTCTTTTTCGTCTTTTTCAGCCTTGGCAATCTTGTCAACAACATCCATACCGTCGATGACTTGACCAAAGACAGGGTGCTTACCGTCTAGACTAGGATTTCCACCTTCTTTGTAGGCTTCGATAATTTTCTTTGGATAGCTATTCGTAGGGAGTTTGGCAGAAATATCCGTTGTATTTTGGTTGATGAAGAACTGGCTACCATTTGAATTTGGTTGACCAGTATTGGCCATAGAGAGAGAACCACGAATGTTATAGAGATACGGAGAAATTTCGCTCTTGAAACCAGTTCCCTGGTCTTTAGTCTTGTCCTTATCATGCCAGATGGATTCACCACCAGTACCATCCCCTTTTGGATCACCTGTCTGGACCATGAAGCCATCGATCACTCGGTGGAAGGTAACGCCATTATAGTAGCCTTCTTTTGCGTGAGTTAGGAAATTTTCAACCGCAAGTGGAGCTAGCTTTGGAAAGAGTTTGATGCGGATATCTCCTTGACTGGTGTGGAGAATGACTTCAGCTTCGTCTTCAGCAACTTCCTTAGAGAGTTGTGGGAAGTTAGCATTCTCATTTGTCAAGGCGTCTTTGAGATCCTTGGCAGATTGGGCAGCTGCTTTGGAACTTTCTTCAGCAGCCAAGCTAGAATCTACATAGTCATCCCCCCGCAGACTACGTTGGATACTGCTACATCCAGCAAGGGCAAAAGTTGAGATTAATAGAAGTGTTGCTATTTTTTTCATGGGAATCCTTTCAAAAATCATTTCTACCATTGTACCCTAATTGAAAGTGGATTTCAAATATTCAATTGTGATCATTCCGATAGTACATACAATTTTATGGCCTTACTTACCCCATTTTGATCATTAGAATCTGTTACTTTATTTGCACAGGCTTTAACATCTGTAGGAGCATTTCCCATTGCAACACCAAGTCCAGCGGTCTCAATCATTGGAATATCGTTATAATTATCTCCAATACTCATAATTTCAGTAAGTGATAGTTGATAATAGTTGGCTAATTCTAATAAAGCTTGTTTTTTGGATACTTGATTATGTGTGACTTCAAGATAGTTATCCTTCGAGAGGTAAAAGTCAGTTTGAGGGAAATCCATGGTTGCTAATGTCTCTTTAAGTTTCTGGATAGTAGCTGCGTTATCTATTAGTAAAAGTTTATGAATAAGATTCTTTTCTTCCTGAAGAAAATCTGCTAGTGAAGTAACTTTTGGGCTCTCTCCAGTAATCTGTGCTTCAATTTCTACCCATTTATCTAAAGTATTGACGTACCAATCTTTTCCAGAATAAACATTAATTGAAACTGTCGGAAATTCTTTTGTTAAAAAATCATGTAGTAAGAGTAATTCCTTTTTATTAATAGTATGCTGACTTAGAATTTTATCTCCTGTAATAATGAGAGCACCATTATAACTTGCAATTGGAAAATCTGTGATTCCAAGTTCTTTCGAAATTGGAGCTATACCAAGAGGAGAGCGAGCAGAAGCTAGAACAAAAGGAATTTCACTTTGTTTCAAAAGTGGCATAAGCTCTAGTAAATGAGAGTCTAATTGGTGATTTTGGTCTAAAATGGTACCATCGATATCACTCATGATTAACTTTATTACTGACATATGTTTCTCCTTTTTAAAATAGAATAGTTGTTTTACCATCTAAAGATTGTTGAATTTCTATGTCGGGTTCTTTGTCTGTAATCCAATAATCAAAATCAGTAAGTTCGGAAAGAATATAATGAGAGTGTTTGTTTATCTTGCTGGTTTCAGCTAACAAGACGCGAATTTTACTGGTTTCAAATGCTCTTTTTTTCATTAGAACATCTTCTTGATCCTCAAAGCTAACTTGTCCGTCTGAAAGACTAGCTGCACCAAAAAATGCTAAGTCAAATTTAATTCTATTCAAAGATTCGGATTCTTCTAATGAGTAATAGAAACGATTCTTTTTATGAAATCGACCACCGATAATGTGAAAATCGACATTTTCATTTTCTCCTAAGACCAGTGCATTATCCAATGAATGGCTGAAAATAGTAACTTTTTTATCTGTTATTTTTGCTAACTCAAGTACAGTTGTTGAAACATCATAGAAAATTAATTGTGAATCAGAAATAAGTTGGGTAGCTAAATGAGCAATTTTCTCTTTTTCTTTAGAAGATTGTTCTACTCGACCTTTATAACCAAGAATCCTTTGCTTTTGGATTGGCAATAAACCTCCATGAGTTCTTTTTGCTCGTTTCTCCTTTGCGAGAATAGCAAAATCTCTACGGATGGTATCTTTGGAAACATGGAAATGGTCAACCATTTCTTTTGCTGATAGACTTCCTCTATCCTCTAAAAGTTTAATGATTTCTTCTAATCGTTGTTCTTGGTACATAGGAAATCTCCCTTTTAATACTAACATACCTCTTTTGTAAGCGATTGTCAATAAATGTAATGATTTATAAGTTTTTTAAATGATTTACAAAAAAATCAACCTGACTTGGTTGATTAAAGATTCTTTTTAGGATGGCGGTCAATGATTGCCTGATGGTCCTTGAGAGCTTGTTCTCCTTTTGGAGTTAGTTTATAACCGCGAATTGAAAAGTGACTAGCTAATTCCTCTTCTGAAAAATGCTCATGAAGGGCTTGATTCAAGTCAGAAGCCTTCATCTTGGAAAGTCCAGTAACCCCCTTCTTCTTCAGGATATTCTTTTTCATAGTGCTATTTAGATGATCCAGCGAATCAAAAGCAGTTTCAACAAGAGCATAGCCTTTTTCAACAATCGTTTCTAAACGTTTTGGGGTATCAATGCCATAAGTGTACTCAAAGTATTTAGGAAACCAAGTTTCGGTTGTGAATGTTCCAAAGTTGATTCTCCAGAGGAGGATAATATCTCCTGCTAGGAGATTGTCTTCTAGTAATTCCATATTTCGCTTGGGAACAGGCTTGGGATTTAGTAGCCAAGTCTCTATATCACGATTAGGAGAGATATAAGGTTTGACTTGGTGGTCTTTGTAAATGTTCTCTAGACTAGTATTCATAAAGTTTCTCTTTCTAATTTATCCCTATTAGTCTAACAAATTTATAAAAAATTTAAAAATTTTAAAGTCTGTCAAGTTTTTTTCTTGACACCTCTTAGAAATCTGTTATAATAGAACATGTGCTAAATAGCTCAGCTATTTCACCGAAATAAAAAATAAAAGAAAAGAGATATTAAAAATGGCAGTAAAAATCCGTTTGACTCGTATGGGTTCTAAGAAAAAACCTTTCTACCGTATTAACGTAGCAGATTCACGTTCACCACGTGACGGACGTTTCATCGAAACAGTTGGAACTTACAACCCACTTGTTGCTGAAAACCAAGTAACTTTGAAAGAAGACCGCGTTCTTGCATGGTTGGCTGATGGAGCTCAACCTTCAGATACAGTACGCAACATCCTTTCAAAAGAAGGCGTATTGAAGAAATTCCACGATTCTAAATTCTCTAAATAATTCTAAAGTAGGTTGACAGATGGATACGATTGAAAATCTCATTATTGCAATTGTGAAACCTTTGATTTCACAACCAGATGCCTTAACTATCAAGATTGAAGATACACCAGAATTTTTGGAGTATCATTTGGATCTTGACCAAAGCGATGTGGGTCGTGTGATTGGTCGTAAGGGTCGCACTATCTCTGCGATAAGAACGATTGTCTACTCTGTCCCAACTGAAGACAAAAAAGTAAGAATCGTTATTGACGAAAAATAAGAAAAGCGGGACG